>JAUYHF010000042.1 GCA_030690165.1 Deltaproteobacteria bacterium
AGGAGAAGGACAAGACCTATGGGTGTGTTCAGCGACAGAACGAGTATGGAAAGAATACTGTATGCTGTATTTACCTATGAAAACAAAAAGGAGGGAACTAATACCCCTTTCTTACTGACACATAATAATTGACATTACCCAAAATGATAATGTCCGGTTTTACCAAAGTAGAAATATTCAGACATTGCTACTTTGGGTTGACAGACGCTATTTTGTTTTTGACAATCCCTTCTTTTTGTATTATAGAATAGCTGCAAATAAGCTAATCCGGATGCAACTCAAACCTTATATCCTTTCCATCCTTTTTCTGCTGCCCATAGCGGCCTGCGAAAAAAACAAATTGCAGGGGGAAAATATCGCCTCTGTTAACGACATCGGCGTTTCTCTGGCGGAATTCCAGAAAGATATATCCATCCTCTCAAAAAGAAATCCGGCCTTTAAGATAACCCCGCAGACACTTGAAGAACATCTCAATACCATCATTGATAAAAAATTATTATTGCAGGAGGCGATGAAGAAAGGGCTGACAGAAGACCCGCGTTTTGCAGAAACAATCAAAACATTCTGGGAGCAGACTTTGATAAGGGAACTGATGGAATTAAAGATCAAAGAGTGGGCAGACAGACTTTTTGTGACAGAAGACGAAATAGAGCGGCACTATCAAAGGATGCAGTATCTGCCAACTGTACAACTTGTGGAGATAAAAAATAAGGAACAAGCCAAAGAAACAAAGGAAAAGATGTTAAAAGGATTAAAGATTGACGGCGCAGAATCCCTGGGGCCTCTTTATCTGGAAGATATAAGGTCTGATGCGCTTTTAAACGCATTTGATATGAATGCCGGAGAGGCGAATATGTACGAAGGAGACGGCGGCTATATTGTTATTCATATTATAAAAAAAGAAAAAAACCCCATCCCCCCGCTTAAAGGCATTTACAGCCGCATAAAAACATTCCTTCTTGAACAGAAAAAACAAAAGGCAATGGAGGAATGGCTGAAAAATGTTAAAAACTCCGCTAAAATACAAATCAACACTAGTCTGCTGAAGGGGCTTGCGAATGGAAAATAAAAAAGCCTTTAGGCGCAGAAATTATTTTATTAAAAAGAAGTTTCAGATAGATTTTTCCATCAAGTTCCTCATTATTATAGTCATAGAGGCTGTTCTTGCAATAGGGCTTTTTCTGTATCTGTCAAAAGGCACTCTGACAACCGGATATTTAGGCTCAGAGCTCAAAATAGCCAGCACATACGATTTTTTCCTTCCTATGCTGCTTTTTTCAAATCTCATAATAGTCGTGGCGACAGGCATTATCGGCATAGCTGCGCTCATATTTTTATCGCATAGACTTGCCGGACCGTTATACCGCTTTGAAAAGGCTCTGGGCGATTTAAGCAAAGGCGACCTGGCTCAGAGATTCAAATTGAGAGAAAAAGACCAATTTATGGAATTGCAAAACAGCATCAATGAACTGGCAAACGTCATGGATATGAATGTGGGCGCCATAAAGTCCGGGATTGCCGGTATTTCAAAATTAGTTTCAGAAATGCAGGCCGCTGCGGCGTCAAACCCTTCTGCTAAAGAAGATATGGCCTCCCGATTGCCGGAGATATCTAAAAAACTTCAAGATTTAAAAGAGACTGCCGATTATTTCAAAACCTCAAGCCGCCAATTGTGAACCGGAAACCATTATTTATTTGCTGCCTGTTGTTTGCAGTTTACAGCTTGCCGTTTACTGCAAACTGTTTTGCCGAAGATTGGGCAAAGACATACGAAACGCAATATGCAACCATATATTACTCGAATGACAGCGACCTTAACAGTTTTACCAGAAATCTACGTAGTGGCCTTCAAATTTTTGGCGAGAGCCAGGGGAAAAATCCTATGCTGGCAAAAAACAGGGTTGACGCCATCGTGGAGAGGGTTGAGGAGATTCTGGACATGTATCCGGCTAATCTCCATTTTAAGATATATATCTATCCTGCATATAAAGACCTGTCTCTAAAATATCTCGCTATAGGCAGCTTCGGCAAATCGCCCATAGCGTTCTATAACCACAAAACAAGGGCTATATACCTTTCTCTCTCAGATACGACTGACGGCGTTCTGGCGCACGAAATAGGCCATGCAGTGATAAATTTCTTTTTTCCTGTGCCGCCCCCTGCAAGGATGCAGGAGATACTTGCCCAGTATGTGGACAGGCATTTGTGGGAAAAATAATCAATCTGTTATCTTCAATATTACACCCCCTATCTTCCCGCCCCTGTATTTTACTATAATGGGATATTCGCTTCCCTTTCCGTTTATGGAATACTTTTTCCACATATCTCTATTTGTATCAATCAAATAGCCCCTGTCTTCCCCTGTATTTTTATTTTTATCCCCTGTAAAACCAAGCAGATTTACGACAATACCATTGGCCGGGACGCCTCCTGCGTCTGCGGAAACAATCTTTATCTTATCCCCTCTTTTTACTTTAAGTGTTTCGCCGTTAAAAACCGTTTCTTTCCCGCTGCTATTTATCTCAAATGTGAGCGTCAATAATCTTGGCTTATCTGATACATCAGGAGCGGTTTCAGGCATTGCCTCAGGCAGAACAACTTTATCTTCAGGCGCATGTTGAACCTCCGGCGGCACAGTCTTAATTGCCGGCGGCTCGGTTGCTGGTAAATTGACAGGTTCTACTTTTTCAACAGGTCCTGGCGCATTAGAACCTGAGAAGAGAGTAATTTCCTGTAAGATATTATAATTGGCAATAACAGCCACCATGGTTCCGGCCGCAATTACAACAATAAATGTTTTTAACAGGAAGCTGTTTTTTGCAAAGAACCCATTCTTTTTTTCATCAACCTCAAATGAAACAAAGGAAGTATCTGGTTGATGCGTCCCTTCTTCAACGTTAGGCAGACGCCATTCACTACCCCTGTCATCACCGACAATGCCGGTTGTTTGCCCCGGTAATACCATTTTAAATCCCTCCTCACCCTGATCGTCTCCCTCAAGTGGAGAGGGACTGGCGTCAGGTTGAACCGCCCTCTTGTCCATTTCGCTTTTTACAACACCTACTACCATATTGACCACTTGTTCATTTACAAGCCTTTTTACCTTTTCTGTAACCTCATCTACTACAGATACAGGGTCAAATTGGGGCGCCCTTTTTTCAATTTCCTTTTTTACTGCCTCTTCCACTGCCGCGGCTATTTGTCCGCTTATAATCTTTCTTATCTCTTCCTCAGAGAGAGCGTCTGCCTTTTCTTCTACAGGCTCAATCTGTTGAACCGCCCTCTTGTCTATTTCGCTTTTTACAACACCTACTACCATATTGACTACTTGTTCATTTACAAGCCTTTTTGCCTTTTCTGTAACCTTATCCACTACAGATACAGGGTCAAATTGGGGCGCCCTTTTTTCAATTTCCTTTTTTACTGCCTCTTCCACTGCCGCGGCTATTTGTCCGCTTATAATCTTTCTTACCTCTTCCTCAGAGAGAGCGTCTGCCTTTTCTTCTATAGGCTCAATCTGAGGAAGTTTTTCATCCACCTTTGTGTCAATACTGCCTTCTGCGGCTTTGACAATCTGCTCGTCTATAATGTGGGTTGTCCTCTTCATCGCCATATCAAGGCTCAAGTCGCAGATTTTATTTATCATCTCCGGATTGCCAAAACTCGCATTGTATATGATTTTAACTGCCCAAGGGGTTATCTCAAGTTTTCCTTCTCCACCGGCTAATGCGAGTCTTTTAGAGATATATTCTTTTGTCTCTTCATGGCCAAGCGGGTGCAGGTGATGTATCCCTGAGATGCCCTGTTTAATCTCTTTAAGGTGGGGCGCATTCAATATATTTTTTATATCAGACTGGCCGGAGAGAATTATATTATCAATCCCTGTTTGCAATAAAGTTCTTACAGCCCTTAATGTATTGGCATTAAATTTGTCTGCATTATCAAATATTACAACGGTTCGCCCCCTTGCTTCCCTGCACATAAAAGAATGCGCGTGGAGGGCGGAGACAACGTTCTCTACAGAATCATTGGCGGTTTTTATTCCAAGCTCATTTTTAATTGCGATTAAAATATCTAACCCGCTGCTTTCCGTTGCAATGCTTTGCTGCAACAGAAGCCCATCTATATACACAAACGCTATCTTTTCATCTGCAAGCTCATCCATTGTTTTAAGACACATGCTTGTTTTACCGCTTCCTTTTACCCCTGTAAGGAGGATAATATTAGCCCTATTGCTTTTAATATTGTTTAAAAGGAAATATAATGCCTCAGAATGCGCATCCCCAAGATATAATAAATCCGGGTCAGGCAAAAGGTCAAACGGGTTTTTGGTTAAATGAAAATAGTCAATATGGTCTTTCTTCTGAACGTCAGAGCCGGACATTATCTTGATAAGCGCGAGTTCTTTCCTGGCCTTAGGCAGAAATGGATTTTTTTTAAGCGCTGCTGCCAGACCGCCCTCAGCCTCTTTAAATAAACCCTCTCTTATATAAAGTTTTGCAAGGAAAAGATGGGCTATGTCCATGTCAGGATTGATAGAGAGCGATTCCATAAGGAGGTTCTTGGCCTTTACCGTATCATGGGGATGCGTGTTAAAAATCGCCCAGCCGAGATATGCCTTATATTCTGCCTCATCGGGATTGAGTCTTACTGCTTCTTCAAATGAAGCTGCTGCTTTTTCATAATCTTTTTTGGCAAGGTGTGTTTTCCCATTCTGGAATATGAGTTCGGCATCTGTCTTTTTCTCCGGCTCATAAGCCTCCTCTTTTGCTTCGGTTGATTCAAGCTTGTAGACTGAACCAACAACACCGGCAACAGGTTCATCCTTTGAAGATATAATATCTGTTATTATGAAGCCGTATGTCAGAAGTTCAGCCTTCCGATGGAGGAGATCAGAATTATTTATCACTTCTTTTGTTTTGCTTTTGCCGTCAAATTTGGCAAGGAAGCGGCTCTCCTGGATATTTAAACCGAGGTCTTCGATTTTATACGGCTTGCTTGGCGAAAGAGCAAGGGGTTTGTCCATAAACTTTTTAAGCAGAGCCTCCACCTGTTCAATCTGGCAATATCCATTTAGTATTCCGTTTATTATCAGCAAGGCAGGATTCATGGGTAGCAATTGGAGATTTGCCGGCAGGCTGCCCTTAACTAAAAAATACTTATAATTTCCATCCGGCCAGCTAAAGATTTTCCATATCTTTTTTTTCATCTGAAGCGCAAGGCAGTCGTCAAGTTCTTTTTGCGATATAAACCCCATAGAAATAAGGACCTCGCCATGTCTTTTCTTTTGCTTTAACATTATCTCCAGCGATTTTTCATAAGCCTCTTTTGAGATAATGCCTTCTTCCAACATCACCCTGCCAAGCACATCGTTCATACTGTTGGAGGAAACATTAACAGGCCAGCCTTTTTTAAAGTATATCCTCCTCTTTAACATTCCCCTTGTAACGTCCATGATGTTTGCCGGGTCGCTGCGGAGGGATATAGTATGCAGCAGTTTTAGCAAAGGGTTATCTTTAAGGTCATTCCATTTTTTTTCAGACACTTTGCGCTACCTCCTATGGAAGAAAGTCAAAAGGGGATTAACAGGTTTAAAGACCTGTTTCTACGGCTTTCTGCTTTATATCTTATTCCACGACAAGATTGAAATCAAGAAAATCCTTATTTGACTAATTCCGGCTGCTCCTATAGAATGAGCAGGTAAAAAGGAGAAAAATGACATCCTTGTTAAACGGTCCTTTGTCCAAAGATATCCTTAAACTCGCCTCCCCCGTATTTTTTGGCACACTTTCCCAGACTATTTTTTATGCCGTTGACACTGCCATGCTGGGGAGGGTCGGGGTGGAGGCCCTGGCAGCGGCAGGTCTTGGCTGGTTTGTTGTCTGGGTATTTGGAAGCAGCCTTATGGCCATAGAGGTAGGCGCCCAGAGCCTTGTTGCAAGAAGGTTCGGAGAGGGGGACTGGGAGGCATGCGGAGGGCTTCTTGATAACACGCTTGCCTTTGCTGTAATATCCGGTTTCTTATTTTCCGTTGCCGGTTATCTCTTTGCCCCGGCAATATTTCCATACCTGTCAGATGACATAAAGGTTGTTGAGTATGGGATTGATTATCTCAAATACAGTTTTTTATCAATATTCTTTTTCCTTGTCATTGCATCCTTCAGGGGATTTTTTGACGGCCTTGGCCAAACGCATCTGTTTATGAAGGTTGCCATTGTTATGAATATATCAAACATTATCTTTGACTATGTACTCATTTTTGGGAAATTCGGTTTTCCGAGGCTTGAGGTAAAAGGGGCTGCCATTGCATCGCTTATTTCTTCCTTTATAGGCGCCGCATATTTCTTTGGCATCAGTTTTAGCAACCGATTTGTCAGGCGGTTCAGATATTTAAGCAGGTATCAGTTTAACCTTGCAATTTTAAATTCCATTATGAGGCTTGCATTTCCTGCAATGATCAGGGTATTTTTTATAATGGCAGGACTTACAACATTTCTCTGGATAGTGGGACGGATAGGGAACGTAGAGCTTGCGGCAAGCAATATACTTATGACCCTTTCCTCTTTTACATTCCTTGCCGGCTACGGGTTTGCGGTTGCAGCCGCCACAATGGTAAGCCAGAATCTTGGCAAGGGCAATGCGGAAATTGCAGAAAGCTATGGATGGGAGGCCGTGAAACTCGGACTTTTATGTATGGGTTTTTTAGGGGCTTTGTTTATATTATTCCCCGGGATTATACTTGAGATATTTACTGACCAGAAAACAGTTATAGAAACAGGCAGAAATGTCCTCATACTGTTTGGAATAATTCAGTTCTTTGACGCTGCAAATCTTATTCTTTCCCATGCGCT
Organism: Deltaproteobacteria bacterium; assembly: GCA_030690165.1. NCBI lineage: Bacteria > Pseudomonadati > Myxococcota > Myxococcia > Deltaproteobacteria bacterium. The sequence continues at coordinate 6,852 of JAUYHF010000042.1, forward strand.
TCAAGGCGCAGGATATACAAAATGGGTTATGAAGGCAGAGGGGTTTGTGGTATGGTTTTTATTCCTGCCGGCAGCCTATATTTTAAGTCTGGTTTTTGGTTTCGGGCTTTATGGCGCATGGCTGAGCATGTTTGCGTACAGTTTGACCATAGGGGTAACAATGCTGTGGAAGTTCAAGGAAGGGAAATGGAAAGAGATTGAAATGTAAGGATGGAGGTGGTTATGGAAATTATAATAAAACAGGGAAGCCTTTTGGAGGCAGAGGCTGACGTCATAGTAAACGCTGCAAATAGCCTCGGCCTCATGGGCGGCGGGGTGGCGATGGTTATAAAAAAGGCGGCTGGCGATGTAGTGGAAGAGGAGGCAAAAAAACTCTCTCCCATACCGGTTGGCAAGGCTGTCCTGACAACAGCAGGGAATTTAAAATTCAAAGGCATTATCCACGCGCCTACAATGGAGATACCCGGCATCCGCATACCGCTTGTGAGCGTGGGCAAGGCAACAAAGGCAGCGCTTAAGCTGGCTGACGAAAGCGGATTTTCCGTGGTGGCGTTACCGGGCATGGGAACAGGTATAGGCGGCGTAAAAAAAGAGGCAGCAGCAGATGCAATGCTGGAGACGATACAGGATTTTAAGGCGCAGCAGCTAAAAAAGATTGTGCTTATGGATGTTGACAGCGAAATTGTGCAAGAGTGGAATAAGGCAAAGACAAAGAGAGGATTGTAGGACAATACAATGAAGGCAATGCCTAAAACAAGAATAGAACGTGATTCGCTCGGCGAAAAAGATGTGCCCATGAATGCCTATTACGGCATACAGACACTAAGGGCAATTGAAAACTTTTCCATAAGCGGCATATCTCCGAAAAAAGAATTTGTATTAGCCTTTGCAATGGTGAAAAAGGCTGCTGCTATTGCCAATATGGCAACCGGGAACCTCAATAAAAGAATCGGCATGGCGATTGTCAAGGCTGCGGACGAGATTATAAGCGGAAAACTGCACAATGAATTTGTTGTGGATGTGTATCAGGCGGGCGCAGGCACATCGCACAACATGAATGCCAATGAGGTCATCGCAAATAGGGCAATAGAAATGCTCAGTGAGAAAAAGGGGAACTATAAAATCATCCACCCCAACGACCATGTTAATATGTCACAGTCAACGAATGACACGATACCAACAGGCATGAGGATTGCCAGTCTGTTTTTGACAAAAGAGTTATTATTGGAATTGAAGATGATGGAAAAGGCGCTATCAGATAAGGCAAAGGAATTTGACGGTATTATCAAATCGGCAAGAACCCATCTTCAGGATGCGGTGCCCATAAGGCTTGGACAGCAATTTCGCGCTTACGCAGCAGTAGTCTCAAAGGCGACAAAAAGAATTCAGCGGGCTGCAGAAGAATTAAAAGAACTTGGCATAGGCGCAACAGCAGCAGGCACAGGCATAAATACTCATCCTGCATACAGAAGGCATGTAATAATGGCATTGAAGGATATTACCGGGATAAAAGATTTAAGGCCTGCAAAGGACATGTTAGAGGCTATAAACAGCATGGCGGATTTTGTAAATTTATCTCAGGGATTAAGAGGGCTTGCTATAGAACTTATAAAGATTGCCAATGATCTGCGGCTTTTAAGCTCAGGCCCAAGAACAGGTTTTGCCGAGATTATACTTCCCGCTGTTCAACCCGGTTCATCCATTATGCCTGGCAAGGTAAATCCGGTTATGGCTGAAATGATGAACATGGTCTGCTTTCAGGTTATCGGCAATGACCTGACAATCGCAATGGCAGCGCAGGCAGGCCAGCTTGAATTGAATGTAATGATGCCTGTAATAAACCATAACCTTCTCCAATCTTTGGAAATTCTTAAAAATGGCGTAAAGGCTTTTACAGAGCGGTGTGTAAAGGACATAAAGGCAGACAAGGCAAGATGCCGGGAGTTTGCAGAAAAGAGCGTTGGTCTTGCGACTGTCCTTAATCCATTCATCGGCTATGAAAAAGCGGCTGTTGTCGCAAAAGAGGCTGTTATAACCGGCAAAACCATAAGAGAGATAGTCCTTGAAAAGGGGATTCTTTCTAAAAAAGAGGTTGATAAAATTTTTAACCCAATGGCCATGACAAGACCGGGAATTATTAAAAGGCAGAAGATATGAACGGCCGTTACAACTCCCTTTCTGATTTTCTTAAGAATAAATTTGGCTGTAAGGTCTTTAAGGTCTCTTTGAATGCAGGCCTTAGCTGCCCTAACAGGGATGGCATAAAAAGCGCAGGCGGATGCATTTATTGCAATTCCGAACCAATGATGCCTTTGAATTATAGTGACAGCATGGGAATAAGAGAGCAGCTTTATCAAGGCATTGAATATATAAAAAACAGACATAATGCAAAAAAGTTTATCGCTTATTTTCAGATAAACACGAATACATATGCGCCTGTTACAACATTAGAAAGGCTTTACAAGGAAGGATTGAACCACCCTGATGTTGTTGGTCTGGCTGTTTCAACAAGGCCGGATTGCGTGGATAACGAGATTTTAGATTTATTGTCAAAACTTGCAAAAGAAAAATTCCTGTGGCTTGAACTCGGTCTTCAGTCCGCTCACGATAAAACCCTTAAACTAATAAACAGGTGTCATACAGTAGAAGATTTTACCGATGCTGTTAAAATGGCAAAAGAAAGAAAAATTCCTGTGTGCGCCCATGTAATCCTTGGTCTTCCCGGCGAAAACAGAGAAGATATGCTTTCAACCGCAAGGATTTTGGCTAATATCGGGATATGGGGCATAAAACTTCATCACCTTCATATACACAAAGGCACAAGGCTTGAAGAGATGTATAATAAAGGCGGATTCATGCCTTTGGAGTTTGATGATTATGCCAATCTTGCAGCAGATTTTCTTCAAGAGATCCCTGAAGATGTTATAATGCATAGGTTATGCGGAGATACGGCAAGGAGGTTTTTAATCGCCCCTGACTGGAGTGTCAATAAATTCTTAATATTAGACAGGATTAACAGGGTCTTGGAGGAAAGAGATACCTGGCAGGGTAAGGAGGTTTCATGTACGACACACGCATTACAAAGCTTGCAGACATTCTTGTAAATTATTCCCTTAAAATAAAAAAAGGGGAACGGGCGCTAATCAATGCATCTTCAGAGCTTGCAAAACCGCTTGTGCTTGAGGTATATAAAAAGGTTTTGCAGGCAGGAGGCTATCCTGCTGTCAATATTGCGTTTGAGGAGATGACTAATATATTTTACAAGATGGCAGCAAAGGAACAGCTTCTGGACTTTCCAAAGATAAAGTTTTTTGAGGCAAAGAATGTTGACTGCGTTATTAATATAAGGGCCTCTGTTAATAAAAAAGCGCTCTCAAATATAGATCCAAAGGTAATCAGCATGCGCAGCAAGGTTTTAATGCCAATACAGGAAGAGATTGTAAATAGAAAGCGTTGGGTTATCTGCAATTTCCCCACAAATGCCCTGGCGCAGGAAACTGACATGTCTCTGGAAGAGTATGAGGATTTTCTCTATGGCGCAACAAATATAAACTGGGGCAAGGTTAAAAAAGAGGAGATGAATCTGAAGAGGATTCTGGATAAGGCTAATATTATAAGGATAGTCGGCAAGGATACTGATTTGACCCTCAGCATAAAGGGGCGAAAGGCTATCCCGTGCTGCGGCGAAAGGAATATGCCTGACGGGGAGGTGTTTTTGTCGCCGGTGGAGGATAGCGCCGAGGGGCAAATCTATTACGATTTGCCTGCAATATATCAGGGCAAAGAGGTTCTTGGTATATGTTTAAAATTTAAAAAAGGCAGGGTTATAGAAGCAAAGGCAGAAAAGAATCAGGGATTTCTTATCTCAATGCTGGATACAGACAAAGGCGCAAGGTATCTCGGTGAGGTGGGCATTGGCACAAATTACGGCATAAAACATTTTTCCAAGGACATTTTATTTGACGAAAAGATTGGCGGCACTGTCCATCTTGCGGTAGGCAGATCTTATGAAAGCGCAGGGGGCAAGAATAAATCTGCTATTCACTGGGACATGATAAAGGATTTGAGAAATGGCGGAGCGATATATGTTGACGGGAAGGAGATTCAGAGGAATGGAAGGTTTGTGATATAAAAGCTATCAGCTATCAGCTGACAGCTTTTAGCCTGAACCAGCAAAGGCAGCAATTTCACTTACAGCTTTTAAAAGGTCTATTGTTTTAAAGGGCTTTAGCAAATACCTCACCCCTGTTTTTTTAAAAAGCGTATCGGCTTCTCTATTCTTATCACCAGTGATGAACAATATCCTTTGTTTTATGGAAGGCGTTTTTTCAATGAGTCTCCTGTAAAATTCTATTCCGTTCATTACAGGCATATCAATATCGCTTATTATGACGGCATATTTCCTGTCATATGCCATCTTCAATCCTCCCTCACCATTGCTGGCAGCATCCACCTCATAACCCTCTTCGCTGAGTATAGCTGAAAGAAGCTCAAGGATACTATGTTCGCCATATATTACAAGAATGCGCCTTCTCATATGATATTACCTCCAGCAAACAGGTTATGATTTCAAATCTTTTTCTTTACCCCAGATAGATTCATTCGGGGGTTCAGCATTGCCTTCGTCGGACTTTGAGAATATAAAATCGCAATATGGACATGGGTTTGGCTCCTGAGGGGCTGCAGTATATGAGCACTTTTTGCATTTTGGGCATATCATCTTTTCCATGATGTCCTCCTTTCTTTTTATCTGCATCTATCCGATCTTAATAGACAGGCGGCCTCTTGAGCCTGAATTTCAGCTCGCCGTGAGGCCATTCTTCAATTTTTTCAAATGCCGCAAGTCCATACTTTTCAAGAGAGGTCATGCTTGATTTAAGCCTCTTGAGCGCCATCAATCTTCTCCCTATCTTTTCTATTTCTCTAAAACTTATTTTGCACGAGACATCAACATCATCCGCGCTTGCAAGGAGCAGTATGTATAGCTTTAACTCTCCATTTGACAGGAGATGAAAAAAGTCTGAGCCGCTGAGATATTGCAGAAGCTCCGCCTTGTCCATAAACGCAGTTTCTCCTTTTTGGCTCTGATAAAACATGTCCCCGAATATTTCTATCGGGGAAAGGCCTGATTATACTCAACGAATAATAAAATCAGTTATTAAATAGGATAAATAGTCTATCTTGTCAAGTAAAAAAGGATAATACAATTTTAAATTCATTTAAATTGACAATACATGAGAAAGGGGATATTTTAAATCCTTCTTATGATAAAGGAACAGATTGGCAGAAAACTTAGAGAGATAAGGCAATCTAAGGGGCTTACCCAGAAGGCCCTGGCTAAAAAAACAGGGGTGGATTACACATACATTGGAAAGATAGAGCGGGCGGAACAGCTTCCATCCCTCGGAGTCCTGATAAAGATTTCCGACGCCCTTTCATTTCCCCTTGAGCGCTTCCTTATGGATGAATCAACCTTAAGATTGATTAACCTCTTGCCCATAGAAGGATACAGGGTTGCCCAGAGAAGGGAAATGCGGGAACTTTTGAGAATACTGGACGATGTCCGCGAAGAAGATATCCCCCTTCTCATAGAAATAGTCCGGGTGCTGAAGAAACATAGAGAGGATAAATATAAGCTGCCGATGGCGGCAGAGTCTCGGTCAGTATATAAGAGGCTGAAAAAGGGGAAAGACCCTCTCTAAAGGCAAGAGGATGGGTGATGAATACCTATGATGTTATCATAGTCGGCGCAGGCCCTGCCGGCATCTTTGCCGGTCTTGAGCTTCTTGCCTCTCAAAAAAAACTCAGGATTCTCCTTCTGGAAAAAGGAGATGACCTCCCTGATAGAAAACCTCATGATATATTTCACGGCTTTGGCGGCGCAGGCACATTCAGCGACGGCAAGCTAAACCTCTCTACAGCCGTTGGCGGTTTTTTAACCGATTACATTGAGGAAGATAAGCTCGAAACTCTTATAGATTATGTTGACAAGATATTTATAAAATACGGTGCGCCTCAGGAACTGCACGGCACAGACGAGGGAGAGGTAAAAAGACTTGAAGAGATTTCAGCGAGAAACGGCTTAAGGCTTTTGCCTTTTAAGATAAGGCATCTCGGCACAGACAGGTGCTTTTCGCTTCTCGAGAATTTAAGAAAGAAATTAGACGCAGATGTTGATTTTCAGTTTAATTCCCCGGCATCAGAGATATTGAGGCAAGGGGATAAAGTTCTTGGTGTGAAAACAGCCGACGGCAGAGAGTTTCTCGGAGATTTTGTAATCCTTGCGCCGGGCAGGAGCGGCTCGCACTGGCTGAGCGAGGAATCAAAGAAGCTTGGCCTTTCTACGGGAAATAACCCTATTGATATTGGTGTAAGGGTTGAGGTGCCAGCATCCATTATGAGGCCAATAACAGATGTGATGCACGAGGCAAAACTTTTATTTTACTCTAAGCGATTTAATGACCAGGTAAGAACATTCTGCATGAACCCCTACGGCATTGTAGTAAAAGAAAAGCACAAAGACTTTTGCACAGTAAACGGCCACAGCTTTTCTACAAAAAAAACCGATAATACAAACTTTGCAATCCTTGCCTCCACAACATTTACAGAGCCTTTTCATGAACCAATTGCATACGGCCAATATATCGCAAAGCTGGCGAATATCTTAAGCGAAGGGATACTTGTCCAGAGGCTTGGAGATTTGCTTCAGGGGAAAAGGTCAACCTTGGAAAGGATTAAAGAGGGGGTAGTCAAGCCTACGTTGAAGGATGCGGTCCCGGGCGACCTTTCATTTGCCATACCATACCGCTATCTCTCGGACATACTTGAGATGCTGGAGGCGCTTGATAAGATAGCTCCGGGGATATACTCAGCATCCACGCTCCTTTACGGCATAGAGGTGAAATTCTATTCCATGAGGCTTAAACTTACCAAAGACCTTGAAACAGAAGTTAAAAACCTCTTTGCCGCAGGCGACGGCGCCGGCATTACAAGGGGCATTATCCATGCAGCGGTGTCGGGGGTTGTGGCGGCGATGGAGATAATAAAGAGAACAGCCTATTAAGGGGTGAGACATAGCAAAAAAGGATTAAGTCGTATATTGGTACATGGTGATTGAAAAGGAGTAAGGATAGATATATTTTTGTTTACGGCCGCACCTTCCTTAAAAACTCTGCGCTCTCTTCAGGCAGGCTTGTGTTTATATACATGCCGCTTCCAAGTTCAAAACCAGCAGCCTTTGAAATACGGGGTATTATGCTCACATACCAGTGGAAATATTCCAGATTACAGTCCTTCGGTTTATTGGAACGGATTACAAAATTGTAATCCGGATTGGATAGTCCATTATAAAGTTTGGACAGGATATTCTTAAGGGAAAAGGCCAGGCTTTTAATCTCTGCCCCTGTGATATCTCCGAATGATGCAGAATGTCTTTTGGGAAATATCCATGTATGAAATGGTGAAAGCGCCGCGTAAGGGATAAATGTCAGAAAGTGTTCATCCTCTGCAACGATTCTTATTTTTTCTTCCTTTTCTTTTTTTGCCATCATGCACATCAGGCACTCGCCTGTATCGTCAAAGAAATGGGCGGCTGCCTCAAGCCTGTCCCTGAACTGCACAGGCATTACAGGCGTCCCGATAAGCTGTGAATGCGGATGTTCCAGAGATGTGCCTGCGCCTTCGCCGTGATTCTTAAAGATTATGACATGTTCAACCCGTGAGTCGCTGTATGCCTCAAGGAATCTATTTCTATAAATCTTTACTATCTCTTCCATCTCTTCCAATGAAAGCAGAGCCGGGTTCATATTATGGAGAGGGGTTTCAATTATAACCTCATGCACGCCAACGCCTGTAACGCTGCGTATGAGGCCGTCAACCCGCCTCTCTTTATTGCCGGAGTTGGATATGGCAGAAAACTTATTTGGCACTACCCTGGTCTTCCACCCGTTTGCATCGCTTATCCTGAAGGTCTCTCCAGGGGTCTTCGCTTCGTTTCCAGGACAGAATGGGCATGTTTCCACATACCTGGGAATATCCTTTTTAACTGCAGCGGTTTTGAAATCCTCAGGCTTCTTTGCCCTTTCTGTGGCAATGATTACCCATTCCCTTGTTATAAGATTTAGTCTAAGTTCTGACATAACAAAACCCTACATTGACTTCATTATATCTTCCAATACCTTCACATGCATCCTTTCCTCGTCTGCAAGCTCTTTATACATTTCAGCACCGCCTTTGGTCGTTGCCTTTTCAGCCATGCCTTCAAAATATTCTGATGCGTACTTCTCCGTATGTATGGCCAATATTACAGCCTTTTTTACACTATCTATTGCATGGACAAGCTTTTCTACATTTATCTCTTCAGTGAATATCTTTGGATCAGCGGCTCTGGAGACATAGTCTTCTATGGTCAACTCTTCCTCTGTAATCTCCTCGCCAAAGCCTGCCTCAGGATAATATCTATTTTCCAGTATACTTATGTGTCTTTTTTCTTCTTTCGCAAGTCTTTTAAATACATCCTTTACGGCCTTATCCTCTACCTTGTCTGCGAGTATGGAATAAAACGCAAAACCATTTCTTTCTATCAAAGAAGCAATCTCCACAGCCTCTTTTTCTTCAAGATGCTCAAAAACCATGGCAACCTCCTATTGTAGCTTTCTATGAATTTATCAGAGATGGGCTTAACTGGCAAGTCAAATAAAAGTAATGATTGAATCAACCATTAAATAGTGATAGAACACTAATGATTACACATACAAGGAGGTTTTTAAATGGGTTTGCTGAATAATAAAAAGGGAATCATTTTCGGCGTTGCAAACGAGAGGAGCATTGCATGGGCGATAGCGCAGGCGCTGCATAAAGAAGGGGCGGAGCTTGCATTTACATATGTTGGAGATGCGCTTAAAGAAAGGGTTATGCCGCTGGCTCAGGGCATTGGTTCAAAACTGATTCTGCCATGCGATGTGGCAAAGGATAATGAGATAGATGCGGTGTTTAACACGGTTAAAGAGGCATGGGGCGGATTGGATATCCTCGTTCACTCTGTTGCCTTTGCAAATAAGGATGAGCTAAAAGGCATGTATGCGGATACCTCAAGAGAAGGCTTCAGGCTGGCAATGGATGTGAGCGCCTATTCCCTTGTGGCATTGGCAAAGCGGGCATATCCGTTAATGGAAGGCAGAAGCGGAAGCATTATAACCTTAACCTATTATGGCAGCGAAAAGGTTATTCCCAATTATAATGTCATGGGTGTTGCAAAGGCGGCGCTTGAGGCAAGCGTTAAGTATCTTGCGGCTGACCTGGGGCAGAAGGGCATAAGGGTCAATGCCATATCAGCGGGCCCTGTAAAGACCCTTGCAGCCATGGGCATTGCAGGTTTCAGGGATATATTGAACGTCGTAGAAAAAAAAGCGCCTTTGAAGCGAAATGTCACAACAGAAGATGTAGCAAAGACAGCCCTGTATCTCTTAAGCGACCTGTCCAGCGGAGTTACAGGCGAGATTATCTATGTGGATGCAGGATATAATATTGTGGGAATGTAAATTTACTTGCGCAGGTTTAGTCATAGGTAAAGCCATTGAAAGATTATAGAGCAAACCGAGATATGCTGAAAAAAAGGCGCTATGAAAGAATTGTCTAATAGTCAACTTGAAAAGATTATAAGTCTTCTGGAAAAAGGGAAGGCATTCCAAATTTACTCATGAAAAACTTGATATAAAGAAAGATTGCAATGCTCAAATCATATCTAAAACGAATATTTGAAGTTGCTAAAAGAGGAGATGCCAGAGAAGAAAGCTATTATTCCTGTCTTGAGGAACTTCTTAAAAATTACTCTGAGTCTATCAACAAAAAACATATCCAGACTACCACTCTGCCCAAAAAAACGGATGCCGGAAATCCTGATTTCAGAGTATGGGATGGAAAACAGCATATAGTCGGATATATTGAAGCCAAAGCCCCAGCCGTTGAGCACTTAGACCAGATAAAAGAAACCGAACAATTAAAACGCTATTTGCACACCTTCCCCAATCTGATACTCACCAACTTCTTTGAATTCCGTTTCTATCGGGAAGGTCAATTGGTAGATAAAGTCCAGATTGCAAGGCCATATGTAATACACAAACTCGGAACAATTCCGCCTGTCGAAAAAGAAAAGGAGTTTTTCAGTCTCCTTGAAAAATTTTTCTCATTCTCTCTGCCAAAGACATACACTGCAAAGACCCTTGCAGTGGAGCTTGCAAAGAGGACAAGGTTTTTAAAAGAACAGGTTATCATTGAAGAACTTAAGCAAGAAGAAAAGAAGGGGAAAGGCAATATCTTTGGATTTTATCAGGCGTTTCAGAAATTTCTTATCCACGGCCTCACAAAAGAAGATTTTGCAGACCTCTACAGCCAGACAATCACCTACGGACTTTTTGCCGCAAGGACAAGGGCAGAAAATGGTTTTAACAGAAGACTTGCCTTTGACTACATTCCGCAAACAATCGGAATATTAAGGGATGTCTTTAAATTTATATCCCTTGAAGACCTGCCACCGCAGATGGAATGGATTGTTGACGATATATCTGAAGTCCTATCTGTTGCGGATGTCAAACAGATTCTCCATAAATTTTATCATGAAGGTAAAGGAAGCGACCCCATCATTCACTTTTATGAAACATTCCTTGCCGAATATGACCCGCAGGCAAGAGAAAAAAGGGGCGTTTATTACACCCCTGAACCCGTAGTCTCTTACATTGTCCGTTCTTTAAACATAATCCTGAAACAATATTTCGGCAAGCAGGACGGTTTTGCCTCAAGCTCGGTTACCGTGTTGGACCCTGCGGCAGGGACACTCACCTTTCTTGCTGAAACAAGCAAGCTTGCCGTAGAGGAATTTACCTCCAAATACGGAGACGGCGGCAAGAAAGACCTTATTAAAACCCATATCCTTAAGAACTACTATGCCTTTGAACTGATGATGGCCCCGTATGCAGTCGGACATTTGAAGATGTCCTTCCTTCTTGAGGAACTTGGATATAAACTCCAGAAGGACGATAGATTTAAACTTTATCTCACCAACACCCTTGAGATGGAGGAGCTTGAGCAGACCTTTTTGCCCGGCATGGCATCATTGTCTGAGGAATCACATTTGGCAGGCGCGGTAAAGAAAGAGCAGCCGATACTTGCAATCCTCGGCAATCCGCCATATTCAGGCCATTCAACAAATATAGGAGATTGGATAACAAAAGAGATTAAGGCTTATTTTCATGTTGACGGAAAACCCCTTGGCGAGAAAAATCCAAAATGGCTTCAGGACGATTATGTTAAGTTTATCCGTTTTGCACAATGGAAAATAGACACAGCAGGCGAAGGTATTTTAGGTTTTATCACCAACCACAGCTACCTTGACAACCCCACATTCAGGGGGATGCGTCAATCTCTCATGCAAAGCTTTGATGAGATTTATCTCCTTGACCTGCACGGCAATAGTCTTAAAAAAGAAAAATGCCCCAATGGAAGCAAAGATGAGAATGTCTTTGATATCCAGCAGGGCGTTGCCATTGCTCTGTTCATCAAGAAAAAAGGTTTGAAGAAAAAGATTTCCCATGCGGAACTTTGGGGACTGAGAGAGGACAAATACGACTGGCTCAATAAGCATGACATAAAAAGCACAAAATGGAAAAAGATAAATCCTAAATCCGAGTTCTACCTTTTTATTCCGAGAGATGAAGGGCTTTTAAAGCAGTATGAGCGCTATCCTAAAATCACGGAAATCTTTCCGGTAAACAGCGTTGGCATTGTGACGGCAAGGGATAATTTCGTCATTGATGCCGACAAAGGCGCTTTGCGGAGACGGATACTACAATTCAGGGATAAAAAGTTGTCTGACGAGATTATTCAGCAGACTTATGGTCTTAAGGATAAGGCAAACTGGAAATTAAAGGATTCAAGAGAAGCTGTCATGAAAGATGATAATTGGGAAAAGGGAATAACAAAAATTCTCTACCGTCCTTTTGATGAGCAGTGGATTTTCTATCACGATGCTTTAATAGAACGTTCACGCAAAGAAGTCATGCAGCACATGATGAAAGATAATTTGGGATTAGTTGCAGTAAGGCAGGTTGCCGAAGGCATTTTTAATCACACCTTTGTAACAAATAGTATTATTGAAAGCCGTGTAACACTAAGTAACAAAGGGATTGCATTTCTTTTCCCCCTCTACCTTTACCAGCAAAAAGACAAACCTAAAAAACACTCTTTTGGCAGCACCATGATGCTCTTTGAACCTCAGGCAGAATACGGAGTAAAAAAGCCGAATCTATCTCCAGCCTTAATTGAACAATTAAAAAAGGACTTTAAGAAAGAGCCAACCCCTGAACAAATCTTTTATTACATCTACGCTATTCTTTATTCAAACACCTACCGCACAAAATATGCTGAGTTTTTAAAGATAGATTTTCCGAGAGTCCCTTTTACCAGTGATTACAAACTATTTGTTAAGATGGGACAATATGGAGAAAAACTCGTCAAACTGCATCTTCTAAAATCATCAGAGCTTGATAAACCTGTTGCCAGATTTCAAGGCAATGGAACTAATAAAATTGAAAAGCTGGGATACGAAAAAGGAAAACTCTACATCAATAACGACCAGTATTTTGAAGGCATTGCGCCGGAAGTCTATGAATACCAAGTAGGCGGTTATCAGGTCTGTGAAAAATGGCTTAAGGATAGAAAGGGCAAGTCTTTATCACTTGATGATATAAAACATTATTGTATGGTTGCTACCTCCATCCAAAAAACAATTGAAACCCATAAGGTGATAGATTGTAGTTATCTAAAAGTGGAGGAAAAGGTTTGACCCTAACAAATATGAGGCTTTCTTGTATGCCATCTGTGGAGACAGGGAATATCAAAAAGAGGCTGCCAGGGAAGTTTTACGGTACTTTTTATGCGAAGAATATAGAAGCCTCAGATTTAACTATCACAGCAATCAAAAGAGAGCAGAAATATTATTTCAAGTTTTTATCTCCAACGAGTTATGGTATCTTCTTTAAGACGCTGCGGGAAAGGACTTATGGAGACTTCAAATTAGAGATTGATGCGAGGTTGACAGGGTAGCGTTGAATGCGGCAATGAAATAGATAGATTAAAACTTACCTATGACACAACAAAACGCCAAATCTTCCGATAAACAATCCCTTCTTAAACTCATACAGGATAAGGCCTACAGGCCGCTGTCTTTCAAGGACCTTGCCAGAGAATTAGCTGTTCCTAAAAAAGAAAATGGACTGTTTAAGGGGCTGCTGAATGAATTGATTAAAGACGGCCATATTATAAAAATAAGCGGTGAAAGATACGGCGTCCAGGCAAAGATGAATCTTATTGTGGGCGGGCTTATCTGCCATCCTAACGGCTTTGGTTTTGTCGCGCCGGAAGACGGGGGCGTAGATATATTCATAAACCCCAGAAATCTAAAAGGCGCAATGCACGGTGATAAGGTTGTGGCGAGGATTGAAGGACGCGGCAAGGGCGATGGAAAGAAAGAGGGAAGGATTATAAGGATTCTTGAGAGAAGGCATAAAACAATTGTCGGCAGATTTGAAAAGAGGAAGGGGTTTGGGGTTGTCATCCCTTCTGAAGAAAGAATTCTTCACGAGGTTATAATTCCCCCAAAGGATAGCAGACATATTGAGGATGGTAAAATTGTAGAGGCAGAGATAATTAGATGGCCTGCTGAGCATATTGCACTTCTTGGAAAGATTATCGCTGTTCTCGGAGACCATGATGACCCTGATGTTGAGATCGAGGTTATAGTAAAAAAATACAGCCTGCCGCATAGATTTCCCCATAATGTAATTGAAGAGGCAAAGGCCATATCGCAGGAGGTGGCTGGAGACGACATCGCAGGGAGGGTGGATTTAAGAGAGAGGAGAACGGTTACAATTGACGGAGAGACGGCAAAAGATTTTGACGATGCGGTTTCTATAGAAAGAACGGCTAAAGGATACAGGTTATGGGTGTCTATAGCGGATGTCGCTCATTATGTAAAAGAGGAAACCCTCCTTGATAAAGAGGCTTACACAAGGGGGACAAGCGTATACTTTCCTGACAGGTGCATCCCTATGCTTCCTGAGGCATTGAGCAACGGCATATGCAGCCTGAATCCGCATGTTGACAGGCTTACGCTGACGGCAGAGATGGATTTTGACCATGAAGGGAATATTATCCGGAGTAAATTTTACGAGAGCGTCATAAAAAGCTCTGCAAGGCTGACCTATACAAATGTGAAGGATATTCTTACCGGCAATGACGAAACGATTAAAGAAAAATACAGCCGCCTCGTGGACGACTTGAAGATAATGGAGGAACTCTGTTTGAAACTCAGAGAGAGGCGGGCGGAGTTGGGAAGCATTGATTTTGACCTGCCTGAGCCGCAGATAATCATTGATATAGAGGGGAAGGTTGAAGGCATTGTAAAATCAGAGAGAAACATAGCCCATAGGATAATAGAGGAATGTATGCTTGCGGCAAATCAGGCTGTTGCAAGTTACATTACTCAATTGAAACTTCCATTTCTCTACAGGGTTCACGAAGAACCTGATAAGGAAAGCATTTATGAGTTTAAAGAGTTTATCGGAAATTTCGGGTATCATCTAAAGGAAAATAATTTAAGTCCCAAAACCCTTCAGAAAGCGCTGCTGGAGGCAGAGGGAAAGCCCGAAGAGAAACTGATAAATCACATCCTGCTCCGCTCCATGAAACAGGCGAGGTATTCGGAAAAAAATATGGGACACTTCGGCCTTGCATTTGAGTATTACACGCATTTCACATCCCCAATACGCAGATACCCTGATTTAGTGGTCCACAGGATTTTGAAAAAATGGATAAGAGAAAAATATTCCGGAAAGGATAAGGAATATTGGGGAAATGCCCTTCCTGAGATTGCAGGCCATACATCAAAGAGGGAGAGAAATGCAATGGAGTCAGAAAGGGAGGTCGTTGATTTAAAAAAGGCGCAGTTTATGATGGATAAGGTGGGCGAGGTTTATGATGGTATCATATCCGGCGTTACCAGCTTCGGCTTCTTTGTGGAGATTGAGGAATATTTTGTGGAGGGGCTTGTGCATGTTACAAATCTGAAAGATGACTATTATACCTTTATGGAAAAGGAGCACTCGCTTGTCGGAGGCCATACAAAGAAAAGATATAGGATAGGGGACAGGGTAAGGGTAGTCGTGACAAATGTAGGTATTGAGCGGCGGCAGATAGATTTGGCGCTGGAAGGACAGGTAATCGGAGCAAAACGGGCAAGAGGCAAGAGAATATGAACTTCCTAAGAATCCACCTCTCATACAAAAATATTCAGCGGCTCCGGCAAATTATCGCCATACTAATCAGTCACGGTTTTTACCCGATAATAGAGAAGATGTATCTGACTAAACTCATATCCCTCCCGCAAAGAATCATGAGGAAAAAGGCGACCGCAGACCATGAAGCCATATCCCTTGCTGTTAGAACAAGGCTTGCCTTCGAAGAACTCGGTCCTACATTTATCAAGTTTGGACAGATACTATCCACAAGGCCTGATATCCTGCCTAGAGAATTTATAAGAGAATTTTTAAAGCTGCAGGATGAAGTCCCGCCATTTCCTTTTCAGGATGTTATCAAGGTAATAGAAGACGAATTTAAAAGGCCGGCCAAGGAATTATTCAGGGAGATAGATGAAAGGCCTGCTGCCGCCGCATCCATTGCGCAGGTTCACAGGGCAATTACAATGGATGGAGAAGATGTGGTGATAAAGGCGCAGAGGCCTGACATAGAGGCAATAATAGACACAGATATATCCATCCTCCAGCACCTTGCAAAACTCATTGTAAAATACATACCAGAAGCCAGGGTTTATGACCCTGCGGGTATGGTAGATGAATTTGCCATAACCATAAAAAAGGAGATGGACTTCACATTGGAGGCAAGCTACACAGAAAGGTTTAAGCAAAATCATTCTGATGACCCAAGGGTTTTTATCCCGGCTATTTATTGGAACCTGACAGGCAAAAAGGTCATTACAATGGAAAGGATAACAGGGATAAAGATAGATAATGTGGAAAAACTTAAGGCGAATGGCATAGACACTGAAAAGATAGGTCATATAATGACTGAGGTTTTATTCAGACAGGTTTTTGAATTCGGGATTTTTCACGGAGACCTTCATTCAGGAAATATATTTGTCACAGGGCCTGAACAGATTGCGCTTGTTGATTTCGGGATTGTCGGAAGGGTTGACAGAGAGATGCAGGAAAATCTGGCGGACATATTTGTCGGCCTCATGAGCGAAGACTATGAGCTTCTTACAAGGGTTTATCTGAGGATGGGCATACTGCCGGAGGATATAAACGAAGCGTCGTTCACAAGGGAATATCAGGAATTGCTCTTTTCTTACTTTGGGAAACCCTTTAAAAGAACAAGTGTCGGCGAACTGCTGACGAGCTACATAAGGCTTGCTTCAAGACACAGGATAAGGATGCCGAGGGAGCTCCTGCTTCTGGATAAATGTATACTTGAATTGGAAGGGCTGAGCAGGCTTTTGCACCCTGATGTGAATGTCCTTGTGGAAAGCCAGCAGTTCGCCAGCAGGCTTATAGCAAAACGTTTCGGGCCTGCTGCCATGGCAAAAGGCGCGGTTGATACTATGAGGGAATATCAGGCCTTTGCCAAAACCCTGCCTTCTCAGATAAACCAGATATTGAAAAAGATGACAAGCGACAAATTTACCATAGATTTTGTGCACAAGGGGCTTGAAGATTTGATGGGAGAGATGGACAGGTCATCCAACAGGCTTACATTCGGCGTAATCGTTGCAGCCCTGATTATAGGCTCTTCTCTGGTAATGGCCTTCGGCGGCGGACCGAAATTGTTTGGCTATCCGTTCCTCGGGATATTCGGTTTTTTAATCGCAGGTTTTATGGGTCTCTGGCTTGCGTTTTTGATACTCAGGTCGGGGAAGTTTTGAAGAACCTTCCCGCAGCAAGTTGCGAAGTACCTAAACTGCTGAACCAGCAAAGAGGCTTAAAGCAAATACACAATCCCCACCTGTATTATTCCTATTATAAAACCCAGCGCCCCGCCCAGCCATTCTATGTGGCGCAGTTCTCTTGCAATGAAATCCGTAAGCAGCGCCTCAAACCTTTTTATATCCAGATTGTCAATTCTTGTAACAAGCATCTCCTTCATATTAACCTTGTCATGAAACTTTTCCACAAACGAGCCCTTTTTCTTGTCTATATGCTTTATTACTTCTTTTGTAAGGAGGTATTTGATGTGATAGGTAAGGTTTTCTGAAATAAGCCCTATAAGCGGTATCTTCTTTATCTTGCCTGCCTTAAATCTATGCTCAACAATCTCATCTACAGCCTTTTCAACATCTTCTTTCCACTCAATACCTTCCAATATCATGGCAAAATCTTTGGCTGAAACAAGCTCTCTTTCAATGGTCTTTGCAATGCCGGCTGCTATTTCTTTTCTTCTTTTAGGAATGAGTCCCTGAAGCTTATAGCCCAGGAGATTTACGGGGCGGTAGGGTCTGAAGAGCATTTTTATCGCCACATAATTTGTGAACCAGCCTATAACTGCGCCTGTAATCGGCGGGATAAATATTCTGTAATCCATCAAAACCTTTTCTTCGCAATCTCTTCCTGATAATATTTCTTATAGAGTATCTCCCATTCCTTGCTGCCTTCCGGGATAGGTCTTGATATGGACCGTATCTTTCCCCTTACCATGTCGTCTACTCCATCTTCTATCCTTAAATAACCTGCAATGCTTTTTTTCGTCTCGTGCAAAACCTTATCCTCATCTACAAAATCAACAAGGTCATCTTTCCATATCCCATCGGTTATAAGATGCGCCAGATGCGATATCCTGTCTTCTGAAAGTCTCATATGACAATACCCCTTTCCTTAACTAATTTTCCCTTTATAAGGCTAAACATCTTGCGGTAATCCATCCGGCCTGCCTCAATCTCTTTTGCATGCCCCTTTAACATCTCTTCCACCTCTCTGTCAAGGCCGTCTTCAGCCTTAAGGTCGTCTGAAAAGATTTCGATAACCCTGTTCAACACCGCATCTTCCGGCGACTTAAAGATAATAAGCCCTTTTGCCTTTAAATTATCCAGTATAATCCTGGAAATCTTTTCCACCTGCTCCTTTGAAAGCCGCATAACAACCTCACTTTAGTAGTTTTTTAGTAAAATAACATACCTCAAGACTTATTTGCAATGACTATTGACAAAGTTATAATCTTTAGTCTATATTGAAGACATTTAAAGGGGAGAAAATGGCAAGGAGACAAAAAGACTATATATGCTTTATCTTTGGGATAATACTTATCATAGTTGGAGTGATAGGACTTGTCTATCCCGAAATTACTCTTAAGAGGACAAAGACTGTAAAGCTTGGTCCTGTAACCGTTGAGGAGCCAAAAAAACAGATATTCCACATATCGCCCTATGTTGCCGGAGGTATGATTGCAGGAGGGGTGATTTTGATTTATATTGGCACAAAAAAATAATTAACACGGAGGGAAAGGACATGAGAAAAATTAAAACAATATTTGTTTTCAAGACAGTTGCATTGTATCTGGCATTTGTCTTTTTACTGATCGGCAGCATACCCCGAAATTCATGGGCATACTTTGCTGAATCACAACAGACTTTAAGCTTTTCAAGGGAGACTGACATAAATAAGATTCAGAGGGCGCTGGAATCTAAAATGGTCAGCCAGAGGCTCTCTGAAATTGGGCTCTCCAGAGGTGAGATAAACTCAAAGCTTCAGCAGTTAAGCGATGCAGATGTCCATCAGTTTGCATCACAGATGGACAGCCTTATGCCGGGAGGCGATGCTGGGGTTACTATAATACTGCTTCTGGTCATAGCGATACTTGTCCTTGTTATTATACAGATGACAGGTCATAAGATAGTGATAAAATAACAAAGGGGCGTAAGATGACTCAAAAATCAAGGCGCGGGAATCAAGATGCGGAAACCATGATGCACTTTTTAAGATGCAAAATTTTACTTGCAGTTTACATCCTGTTGCTTGTAACTGTTTTCACCGGCTGCGCCGCTTCTAACAAAAGCCGAAAAGAGGATGCGGATATACATTATAGGCTTGGCATTGTTCATTTTAACGGAGGGAATATCCCTGATGCGCTGAAGGAATTAACTGCCGCAGTAAAAACATACCATGACGATGCTGCATTTCACAATGCCCTCGGCCTTGCATATTTTGTAAAAGGCATGAATGATGACGCTATAAAACATTTGAAAGAGGCTGTAAAGATAAACGAGAAATTTTCTGACGCCCATACAAATCTGTCGGCTGTTTATCTTGAAAAAAAGGAATGGGACTTGGCCATTACAGAAACAAGGATTGCCATTGCTGATATTTTTTATGCCACCCCGGAGTTTGCTTATGTCAACATGGGACGGGCATTTTATGAGAAGGCCGATTATCTCAAGGCAGAAGAGAGCTATAAAAAGGCTATAGAGGGCAATCCGAAGTATGCGCTTGCCTACTACAATCTGGGTCTCACATATATGAAGATGAACAGAGATAAAGGGGCGGCTGATATGTTTGGGCTTGCAATAAAGAATGTGCCAAATTACGCTGATGCCCACTATAACCTTGGTCTTGTCTTGGTAAAGCTAAAAGATAAGAAGGGCGCGCTAAGCGCATTTCAAGAGGTTATAAAGCTTGCCCCAGACAGCGGGATGGCAATGTCCGCAAAGGGATATATGGATCTGTTAAAATAAATTGCAAATTGAAGATTGCAAATTGGAAAACTAAAGTAGAATTTAAATTTAAAATTTGCACTTTTCAATTTTCATTTTTCAATGGAGCAAAGCGACATGGAAAGTCCGGGGGAATATCTTAAAAGAGAAAGAGAGATCAGGGGCATTTCTTTAGAAGACATCTCCAATGCCACAAAGATACGGGCCGGGCTGCTTATTGCCATAGAGCGCAATGATTTTGACGCCCTGCCGGCAACTCCGTTTGTAAAAGGTTTTATACAGGCATATTGCAGATATCTGGGCCTGGATGCACAGGATGCGATACTTCGCCACGAGGCATATATGCGAAGCCTCGCAGAAAATGAAACACCGGCTTTAAAACAAACACCGGCGGATAAAATACGGAAGCCGGAAGCCCCTGCGCCTTACCCGTCGCTTTCAATTATAGTTGTTGCCGTTGTCGCAATCATGGTAATAGCAGGCGGCATCTATACCATCATATCAAAAAAACAAACATCTCCCGCTCCGGACTCTTTCTCCGATAAAGACCCTCGGGGACAGGCTTATTCACAAATCAACCGTTCTCCAGAAAAACATTCTGAAAACAAGGTTGAGGCGAAAAAGGAAGAACCTTCTTTACCAATAAAGATAGAAGGCCATGCGGATATAGCTCTTAATTCTTCTGTTTCCAAAACAAGTGTAGGTCCGCTTACTTTGATTATAGAAGCCGCAAAACCTACGTGGATTAAAGCTGAAATAGACGGTCAGAATCCATTTGAGGTGTCCCTTAAAGAAGGGGAAAAGGTAAAGTGGAATGCAAAAGAAAAGTTTTCTGTTCTTATAGGCAATGCAGGCGGTGTTAATGTAATATTTAACGGCAAGTCACTCGGCAGCCTTGGAGATGAAGGTAAAGTGGTTAAACTAATCCTTCCGCCCGACAAAGCTGGAGAAGATCCGGCTATTAAAATTTTAAACCCTTGAACCTTTAATTCCAAACCCGTTACAGAGGTGACTGATGGAAACTATTACCCGCTGCAGAAAGTGCGGCAAAAAGATGAAAAACGAAAGGGTTGATGATTACAGGGTAAAACTTGCATGTCCATGCGGTTTTTGGGAATTCAAGACAATGCCCGCAGCCAGCAAGGCAATCAATCCCTATTATGCACAAGACACATTTTCACATATAAAGATTGATGAAAAAGGCGGCATAGTCTTTGAGATGGAAAGGGCAAACAGGGAAAAGATGGAGATTATGACCCTTGAAGAGATAAGCATGCTTGCCAGCTCTGATTATGACCTGGACGATGTGCTTCAGTCTGTTGTTGAGAAAACTGCAAAAAGGCTGGGAGTGGATGTTTCTTCAATATATCTTTGGGACGGAAAAGAACTTGTCCTAAGGGCAACCACAAGCTTTATAAAAGAGGCTATTGGAAAGGTCAGGCTTAAATTGGGAGAGGGCGTTACAGGCGCAGCCGCCGAACAAGGGAAACCCATATATGTCAGGGATGTGTCAAATGACCCGAGGTATAAAAAGTTTTCTGAATTAAGAGAAAAGAATTATGCATCCATGCTATCACATCCCATTATCCACAAAGGAGAACTTTTTGGCGTGCTGAATGTGCAAACCATTGCGCCAAAGGAGTTTCAGGAGGATGAGATATATTTTGTCTCTGTAATTGCAAATATGCTCCTCGGCGCAATACGGATTAGAAAGAAGGTTTAAGTTGCTTTGTAAAAACTGTGGAACAAACTCACCAGATAATACTACAAAATGCCTCAAATGCGGCGCCAATCTGCTGCTCCCCATCAAGATTTTCAGACCCGAACCGGAGAAATTTTCAAGCACACTAAGAATAGTCGTCACCCTGCTGATATTACTTCTTTCCATTACATGTATAGCTGCTTTTAAGCTGTATTTTATGCCCAAACATGATGCGGAAACAGATATTGACACAACCAAACAGATAGCTATCTCTGCGCCAGATAGAGAAGACAGCGCTTTAGAAAATATACAGGAATCTGTAAAAGATAAACCTGATTATAGGACAATGGCACAACCTCAAACTGTGCCAAACTTACATAGAGGTCCTCTGATTGGAGAAGGTAGTCAAAAGAAAGAAAACTATCAGAAAAAGGCGCAAGAAAGCTTTGAAGAACAGATTGAGAAAAGATTTCAGAAAAAAGAAGGGAGTCATTTTACTGTCAAATTTGAGGGTGGGGAAAATTCAGACATAGGCCATCTTATCTCAATACTTCTTGAAGAGGCTTATATAAAGGTTGGATTTGATATAGGATATTACCCTGAAGACAGGATAGAGGCTGTTCTCTACACCCTGCAGCAATTTACCGATATAACAAGGGCGCCGGGCTGGGCAGGGGCAATATACGATGGAAGGATAAAGATCCCCATAGGGGGCGTAACAAGCAGGACGAGTCTTCTGGAAAGGGTGCTTTTTCATGAATATACCCATGCGCTTGTGCACAGGCTTTCAAAGGGGAGGGCGCCGGTATGGTTGAATGAGGGTATTGCCCAGTATGAAGAAGGCGCAGCAAATGAAAATATAAACCAGATTTTGGTTCAAATCGCAAGGTCAGAGAAACCCATACCTTTAAGGCCATTTGAAGGCTCATTTATGGGCTACAACAATATGCAGGCATCTGTAGCATACTCTGTCAGTCTTTCAGCAACAGAGTATATAATAAATGAATTTGGAATATCCGCAGTCAGACGAATATTGGGAAATCTCGGAGAAGGTAAAACTATTGAAGAGGCGGTATCATCCGGTCTTTATATTTCCTATGAAGACCTGCAAAGCAACTGGTTTATGTCGCTGAAAAAAAGAAGGTTTGCGGATTAGTTAATCCTTTAGCATATCATGCAAGGTAATAAGCCTTTTAACTTCATATTCTTTTTTCCCGGTTGGAAGCTGTATCTCAATCTCATCTCCAATCTCTTTATTCAGAAGCACCCTGCCGATAGGGGATGCTATAGATATCTTTCCGTTCCTTGGGTCAACCTCTTCAGGCGTAACAAGTTCATACACAATCTCCTCGCCTGTATTTAAGTCTTCTAAAAAAACCTTTGAACCAAATGCAACCATGTCTTTTGGCAGGCTGTCTAACTTGATTGACGCAAGGGCATTAATTCTTGTATGAAGGTGCGCAACCCTTGCCTGAAGAAATGTCTGCCTCTCCTTTGCAGCATGATATTCTGCATTTTCCCTGAAGTCGCCATGCGCTGCCGCCTTTCTGAGTTCTTTTGGCAGCTCTATGCGCAACTCCTTCTCCAACTTTTTAAGTTCTTCTTCTAATTGCTTCAAGACAGGGAGTTTATGCATATTATTTCTCCTTCCCAACTAATCTTTTCATCTTTTCAACCGCCTCCAGCGCATCCTTTGCATAACCATTTGCGCCTATCTTATCTGCAAATTCCTTATTTACCACAGCGCCGCCTACTATTGTCAATACCGGCACGCCCTCTGCCTTCAGCCTTTTTATGACATTATCCATCTCCATAACGGTTGTTGTCATAAGTGCTGACAGACCAACCACATCCACCTTGTGTTTTACTGCCTCTTCTATTATTTTATCAGCAGGGACATTTTTCCCCAAATCAATGACTTCAAAACCATGATTTTCCAATAATGTGGATACAATATTTTTTCCGATATCGTGAATATCACCTTCAACAGTTGCCATCAAAACCTTGCCGATGCTTTGTCTTTTTTTATCTTTAAACTCCATTTTCAGCCTGTCAAATGCCTTTTTCATTGTATCTGCTGACAGCATTACCTGCGGCAGAAAATAGATATTCTGGTTAAAGAGCCTTCCCACTTCTTCAAGTCCTGGGATAAGGCCGATATTGCTTATCTTCAACGGGTCCCATCCCTGCTTCAAAGCATCTTCAACCAATGCCACAACCCCTTCCTCATCACCGTCTATAATAGCCTTCTTCAACTTCTCATCAATCGTCTTCGCTTCTTCTTTTGCTTCTGACTGACCCCTGACCCCCGACCCCTGACCCCTGTATTTATTTATATATCTCTCTGCCCTCAAATCCTGACCGGTAAGCACAATCGCAGCATGATACGCATCCATCATTAAACTGTTATGCGGATTTATAATAGCGGCGTCAAGGCCTGCCTCAATTGCCATTGCCAAAAAGTTGGCATTTATTATCTCCCTCGTTGGCAGGCCAAATGAGATATTACTTACGCCGAGGATGGTCGAAAGCCCAAGTTTTTCCTTGACCATCCTTATTGCTTTAAGCGTTTCCCTTGCGGATTTCTGGTCAGCGCTCACTGTCAATGCCAAACAGTCTATTGCAACATCGGATTTGGAAATGCCGTATTCCAGTGCCCTCTTTAATATTATCTCTGCAATACAGACCCTTCCCTCTGCAGTTGGAGGTATTCCTTTGTCATCAAGTGTTAAACCAATGACAGCAGCGCCGTATTTCTTTGCCAAAGGAAGGATTGTGTTCAGCTTTTTTTCTTCTCCGCTTACTGAATTTATCAGCGCCTTTCCATCAACTGCCTTTAACCCTGCCTCAAGAGCCGCCAAGCTTGAAGAATCAAGGACAATGGGAAGTTGACAGTTTTCATTCACCGCAAACACCGCCATTTGCATTGACGCAGGTTCATCTATCCCGGGCACACCGACATTTACATCTAATATGTGCGCCCCTGCCTCCTGCTGGGACTTTGCCTCTTTGCGGACGATGGATGTCTTTTTTTCTTTGATCTCCTGCTGAAGGTTTTTTTTGCCTGTCGGGTTTATCCTTTCGCCTATAATTACAGACCACGAGCCGCTTCCAAACTCTACAAATCCTGAACGGCTCGCAAGCCTGGTTATTGTAAGCTTTGACTCTTTGACTCTCTGACCCTTTGACTCTTTGACCCTTTCTGCCATTGCCTTTATATGTTCCGGCGTTGTGCCGCAGCACCCGCCGATTACCCTTACTCCAGCGTCTAAAAGCTTTGGGACATATTCCGCCATATCAGAAGGGCTTGCAGGAAATATAGTTTTGCCATCCTTGAGATACGGTATGCCTGCATTTGGCTGGGCAATTAAAGGAAGACCAGCAACTCTGCTCATAGCCAGAACTGCCTTATAAATCCCTTCTATGCCAAGAGAACAGTTTGCGCCAATAACATCAGCGCCAAGCCCCTCTGCAACTATGGCAAACACCTCCGGCGGGGTACCAAGCACTGTCCGCATGGTTTCGTCAAATGTCATAGTCGCAGCTACCGGAAGCCCTGATGCCTTTGCTGCAATGATCGCAGCTTTCATTTCTCTTATATCCATCATTGTTTCAATGATTATTAAATCCACGCCGCCGTCTTTGAGGGCATTAACCTGCTCTGAAAATATATCCACTGCCTCATCAAATGATAAATCGCCTATGGGTTCTAAAAACCTTCCGGTTGGTCCAAGACCTCCTGCAACAAATTTTTCTTTTCCAGCAGCCTCTCTTGCATTCTGCGCTGCCTTCATATTTATCTCAGTTAGCTTTTTATCAAGATTATATTCTTTAAGTTTTATCCTGTTCGCCCCGAATGTGCATGTTGTAACAACTATAGACCCTGCTTTTATATACCCCTTGTGAACCTCTTTTATCATCTCAGGGTTTGTGATATTCAGCTCATCAGGGCATCCGCCTGGCTTCATACCTAGCCCCTGAAGCATGGTGCCCATAGCGCCGTCAAATATAATTGGTCTTTGTTTTAATGTTTCTAAAAATCTGTTTTGCATCTATTATCCTTTTATGAAGCCTTTATCAGGGCCAAGCGGAAAGGAAATATCTATATGGCCCGCAAGGGTCTTTGTCTTTTTCCCTTCTATGAGTATTTGCGCCTTCTTTATATCAGGAAAGTTAAGGGTTACTGTATTAACTATGGAATAGACAGTCTGGATCTCGGCAGAACTTCCACCAGGATGTTTTTCAGAAATCTCCTTGCTGAAATTTAAAAATACAACTCCGTCTTTAATCTCAACACCAAGAAGTTTTGTCCCATCCGGTATAGTGGGTGTAAGTTTTCCAAGAGGTCCGTTTATAAGGACATTTATGCCCTCTTCAATCTCTTTTGTCAGAGCCCCCTTTGATAGCTCCCTCTTTTCTATCTTCAGCACAAGGCCTTCTTCATCAGAAAAATAGAGGTTTATTATCTTCATTTCCGGTTTGGATACCTTTTTGGAGATGAGATAAGGGAAGATATTTTCACCGAATTTTGTGAGGAGATAGATTCCAACGACTACGGTAAGAAGGGCAATAATGACTACTGTCAGAAGGGCGCTGCCGGAGCCACCCTTCTTTTTTCCTGGTCTTTGCGGTTTTGGATTACTATATGTTTTTTTTTTAGCCATCTTGACTTCCTCAATTCACAAGTTCAACATCCTCAAGACTCGTCCCCATAAACTTGCCGCCAACCCGTTTAAATCTTTCAGGTGAATCTGTAACAAAAAACCTGCGCAGGCCTTGTCCGGAAGATACAACTTCCATGATATTTTTGTTCATAAGACACCTTGCAACTTCTGCCGCAGTCTCCTGGCCTGAATCTATAAGCGCAACATTCTCCCCCATAACCTCAGAGATTACATCCTTTAACAGCGGGTAATGTGTGCAGCCGAGTATCAGCGTATCTACACAGTGTTTTTTCATCTTCTGCAGATAGGATTGGGCGGTCAAATGCGCTATCCTATTGCTTGTCCAGCCCTCCTCTGCAAGGGGCACGAACAAAGGGCACGACTGCGGGAACACAACAACAGACGGGTCAATAGTCTTTATTGCATCGAAATACGCCCCGCTTCTTATAGTTCCTTCCGTTCCTATTACGCCGACCCTCTTGGTTTTTGTCACCTCAACAGCCTTTCTTGCGCCTGGACCTATCACGCCTACCACGGGTATCGGCAACTCCTGCTGCAGTTGGGGCAGGCAATATGCAGAGGCAGTGTTGCAGGCAACAACCAAAAGCTTTATGTTAAACTTCAAAAGAAACCTTGCATTCTCAAAGGAGTACCTTGTAACAGTTTCAACAGACTTTGTGCCATACGGCACTCTGGCGGTATCGCCGAGATAAATAGCATCTTCCCCTGGCATGACATTCAATATTTCTTTCAGCACAGTAAGTCCGCCTATGCCGGAATCAAATATGCCTATTGGTTTTCTCATATAAAGATATCTGTGGGTGGGGACAGATTTGAAATCTGTCCCCAGTGTCCCTTATAATTGCTATCAGTTTAGGCAATCCATTCCGGTTTGTCAAGGTCAAGGCACAGGACAGGCATGTTTGTAGCCTCCTATCTGACGGCGATTATACTTTAACTAATTACGAATTTATACGATTAAGAGGATTTGGGCGAATTCTTGTTGACAGCAAAATCCATCACACACTATAATAATTATTATGGCGAAGCATTCAGGAAGTTTTAATTATTTTTATTTAAACATCCTATGTGGTTTTTTTCTTGGTGTCATCATAATTTCACTATTTCCATCATCCTCCTTTGCCACCCCGGCGTTTGCACGTAAATATGATCTCTCATGCGCTTCCTGCCACACCAAACCGCCCCGGTTAAATGCCTTTGGCGAGGCCTTCCACATGGCCGGGTTTCAGATTCCGACGGTACAGGAGGGGGAGATTAAGAAGAAACGTCATATAGGACGGATCATGTCCGAGACTGAGTTCCTGAATATTTTTTCGGTCAGAACGACCGGTGATTTCATTCAATCATTCTCGGGTGGTCAAAAGAACGAATCGGCGATGGCGCTGCCGCAAAGCGTCGAGCTGTATCTGGCCGGAAACTTTACCGATGCCATCGGCTATTTCTTCGAGCTGGAGCATGAAAGCCGGGCAATCGAAGGGCTCGCGGGAGGCCGGTTCGAGGAGACCTCTCGCTTCGGAATCGGGAAGGAGTTCTTTTTTATCTTCGATCTGCCCGCTCTATTTAAAAGCGCGTCCCCGGACATGGCCGACTCCGGCGGGCCGATGGGCCATAGCGGAGGGGCGATGATCATGGGGCCGATGGTGATGGCTGGGAAGATAGATCCGTCCACCAATTTTTCATACCCGACGAACCGGCAATTTATTCTGAATGTTCCTGGCCGTGTCCGTGTAGATTCAGGAATCGTTGAACGTTTTGGCCTGACACCCTATGCTTTTGCCGTGAAGTTTTTCGGGATCAAGACGACGGAGGGGAATTCGGTCGAAGTGACCAGAGAAGTACTCTACAACACCCCTGGGGATTTCGGGATCGACCTTCATGTGATGGTGGAAAACCTCATAGTGCAGGCGGGTGTGATGCAGGGGGGGCTTCAGGCCGGGAACAGTGATGTGAATCAGAAGAAGGATCCGTATATGATGATGCGGCTGAATTTCGGACAGGAAGCCTATATCTCAGGTAGTCTCTCCGGCCTGGTCTATTGGGGAAACGACACGGCTATGGTTGATACCAGCCTGGTCAACTGGCTTCGTTATGGATTTTCAGGGAATCTCAAATATAAATATCTGGATCTCTACGGCGCCATTATTTGGGACAACATCCGCAACCTACCTGCTGGCATCAGCAGTCCGTTTGATAGCACGGCCTATGGGTTCACCATTGAAGGGGATTACCTGGCGACCGATAGATGGCTGCTGTCGCTTCGGTATGACCAGCTCAAGGCGGGCGGATTTATCAGCCAGAAAACCGATGGCAAAACCATTGCGGCCCAGGCGCGGTTCTATATACGGGATAATTTTTCATTCTACCTGAGGGATAGTTTTAACCTGGAGGGGGTCAACGATAATGCGCTTCGAAATTTTCAAAACTTCGTCACATTGGGCGTCGATTTTCATTTTTAGGCGAGCTCGTGGGATCGGGGAGGCCATCTATATGAACCATCACGTTTTCAGTTTTGGTTTGCTCGTGATCGCAACGGCATTTGTGTCTCTTTTCTGCCCGGAGGTTGGGTTCAGCCAGACGAATCAGGAACACGGGCATGATATGGGACACATGGAAGGAACGGACGCGGTAGACATCATGGCAGGGAAGATGATCTACACGATGGGCTGCATCCATTGCCATGGATCGAAGGGACAGGGCGATGGCGCTGCGGCGATTTTTATCGGGCCCTACTCGCATCCACGTCCGAACGATTTTACCGCAGGGATTTTTAAGTTCCGTTCGACGGAGTCTGGTCGGCTGCCGATGTTGAAAGATCTGATGCGGACGATTCGCGAGGGCATTCCGGGCATTATGCCGTCGTTCAGGAATTTGGGAGAGGGGCAAATCCTTGCGGTGGCGCTGTATGCGAGCAAAGAATTCATTAAGCAGGAGCTTCCGACCGAGACGGCCATCATCTATGCCGAGCATGTGGGACCTTATACCTATTCGCTGGAGAGTGTCCGACGTGGAAAAGAACTTTACACAAAGCTTGGATGCGCCGCATGCCATAGAGTGGACGGCCGAGGGGCGGGTATCACATTACAGGATGTAAGAGGGCTTCACATCATGCCGGTGGACCTGACCCGGCAGGAGACATTCGGGAACGGCACCTCTCACGAGGATATTTACCGAACGATCATGACTGGCCTGGATGGGACGCCCATGCCCTCCTTTTTCGACTTGTTTAAGGGGCATGAACAAAGCGCATGGGATCTTGTGCATTACATCCTTTCACTGCAAGGAAGGTAAATGTCCTTCATCCTTATAGAAACACTTCTCCCGTGGGCATCTAAACCTTCTATATCAGTAAACCTGACCACTTTTCCCCCAAGCCTCTCAAACCCTTTTCTGGAAAAGGCAATAATACTTGAACGTTTAATAAAATCCTCAACTCCAAGGGGAGATGAAAACCTTGCAGTGCCTCCTGTCGGGAGTGTGTGATTTGGCCCTGCCATGTAGTCGCCGAGGGACTCAGGTGTGTATTGCCCTAAAAAGATTGCGCCTGCGTTTTTAATCTTTTTCAAAAGCTCAAATGGTTTTTTTACAAAAAGCTCCAGATGCTCTGGCGCAATCTTGTTGGATATATCTGCTGCTTCGGCTAAATTCTTTGTAATAATAATTGCGCCATATCTATCAATGGAACTTTGGGCAATAGCCTTTCTTTTAAGTCCTTTGATCCGGATTGAAACCTCCTTTGACACAGCCCGGGCCATCTTTTCTGAGGTCGTAAGAAGGATGCTTGATGCGAGTTCGTCATGCTCTGCCTGAGACAACAAATCAGCGGCTATCCATGCAGGCTCCCCTGAGCCGTCATTTATAATAAGTATCTCGCTTGGCCCTGCTATCATATCAATATCCACTGTCCCAAACACGAGTCTCTTTGCGGTAGCAACATAGATATTGCCCGGTCCTACAATCTTATCAACCTTCGGAATGGTCTTTGTGCCGTAAGCAAGGGCAGCAATGGCCTGCGCGCCGCCGATGCTGTAAATCTTATCAACTCCTGCAATCTCTGCCGCAGCCAGCACATACGGGTTAATTCCATTTTTGGAAGGAGGCGTAACCATTATAATCTCTTTTACGCCTGCAATCTTTGCAGGTATTGCGTTCATTAAAACAGTGGACGGATATACAGCCTTTCCGCCAGGGACATAGATGCCAACCTGTTCAATAGGTGTAATCATCTGCCCCAGTATGGTTCCATCCTTTTCAGAAAACGCCCATGATTTGGCTGACTGCCTTTTGTGAAATGCCTCTATCCTTTTTGCGGCAAGTTTAACGAGATTTAAATCGGTTTTTGAAATCTTTTGAATAGCCTTTTTTATATTTCTTTTCGTTACCCTCAATCCCGTGTTCTTAAGCCTGATACCGTCAAAAAGTTCGGTATATTTCAAAAGGCTTTTATCTCCGCTTTGTCTTACATCCTTGAGAATTGCCTTTACAGCCTCCTCTGCGCCAGTTATATCTGATTCACCCCTTTTAAGGATGATATCAAGTATTTTAATAAAGCCTTTTTCTCTTATGGAAAATATCTTCATGATTGTCACATTTTATAGAAGAATTATGAATGGCGCAAGGTTATTTTATTTTCCCATATCCCCAAGCTCATACTGAATAATAGCTGCAATGCTTATGGCTGCTGTCTCTGTTCTTAATATCCTTGGCCCAAGCATCACAGGTAAAAAACCTGCCTTTTCTGCGAGAGCCACCTCCCGTTCTTCAAAGCCCCCTTCAGGGCCTATCAAAACAATACATCCTGAAAACCCACCAGGCTTCAAAATGTCTTTGAGGTTATTCCTGTTTTCTCCTTCCCATGGAATAATTTTGATATACTTCTCCATGCTGTGAGAATACTTGCTTAAAACCTCTGCTAATGTAGCCATTTCTTCTATTTGTGGAATAACATCTCTCCTGCATTGCTTTGCCGCCTCAATTGCTATGCGCTGCCATCTTTGGATTTTCTTTGCGGCTTGTTCGCTGTTCAACCTTGACACAACCCTTGAGGCAGTAAATGGTATAATCTCTGAAACACCAAGCTCTGTTGCCTTCTGGATTATGATGTCCATCTTCTCAGCCTTTGCAAGACCCTGAGCAAGGATTATCCTGAACCGGCTTTCTCTTGATACATCAAGTTGTTTTTCTATGGCAATACAGCCTCCATTTTTTGTGACAGTTTTAAGATTTCCTGTGAATTCCCGGCCTTTTCCATCAAATACAATAACCTTATCCCCTTTTTTAAGACGAAGGACATCCTTCAAATGATGGAGTTCTTTGCCGGTTAAGAGGGCAGTCTTTTCTTTATCGTTTATGTGTTCTGCAAAAAATCTCTTCATAAATATAAAAACTCCTTGACGCTTTGGGGTGTTTAGTATATTTTTGCGGCATGCAGTCTAATATACACTTTATGTATAAAAAAACAATCTCCTCTGTTTTAATAATCTTATTTTTGCTGGTTCAGGATGTCTATGCCGATGTTTCCAGCCTTCCTGCTGAGTATAAGGAATTCTGGAATACGAGGCTTTCTGAATTAGAGGCTGTACAGGCAGAGCCGAAGCTGGGCAATGCCATAAAAAGGGATGGGATTATCGGCAGGGATGTCTGGTTCAGGGGCTACGGTAATGTGAGGCTGCACGGCTATTTGGCAGAGCCTTCTCATATTAAGCCGAATCAGAAATTGCCGGCAGTGCTGCTTCTTCACGGTTATTCTGATTACGGAAGGCCGTCGTGGGCAGAGAGATATGCGAAGATGGGTTTTATTGCCTTTGCAATAGATGTGCGCGGCCACGGCAAAAGCCGGCAGGATTATAATCCCGGGGTTCCCGGCCTTATGGTTGACAATATTACGGATGGCAAAAACTACAGCCTTGTAGGCGTTATACTTGATGCAATAAGAGGGCTTGATTTTCTTGAGACCCTGCTCGTAGCGGATAGAAATAGAATCTATGTAAGCGGCAGCAGTATGGGCGGGGGGAGCGCCATGATAGTATCTGCAATAGATACACGGGTGAAGGCTGTTGCGGCGGGCGTGCCGTTTCTCAATAACATACCGGAGAGTTTAAAAACCGCTGATGGCGGG
The DNA here is from genome assembly GCA_030690165.1 of Deltaproteobacteria bacterium. NCBI lineage: Bacteria > Pseudomonadati > Myxococcota > Myxococcia > Deltaproteobacteria bacterium. Next base: position 39,122 of record JAUYHF010000042.1, read on the forward strand.
CCTTATATGGAAGTAAAGAAATATCTGAAACAACATCCTAAGGATAAAGACAAGGTTTGGGATACGCTCAAATATGTGGATGCGTATAATTATGCGCCTTATATCAACAAACCTGTTATTGTAGGAGTTGGACTTGCTGATTCCATCTGCCCTCCGGAGGGCATTAAATCAACCTTTGACAGAATTACACCAGATACTAAAAAGGAAATCTACGAAGCGCCAAAGGCAGGCCATGTAGTTTTGCCGGGGTGGCATGAGAAGAATAGAAAGTGGTTTTCCGAAAACTAAGGCCGGTTAAAGGAGTTATTGTATGACAGACCATAAATTCCTCCCTCTTTTTTTCTTAAGTATACTGTTTCTATCCATCATCCCTGCCTATTCTCAGGATGTATACGCAAAAAAACGGCAGATAATGATAGAGAAGGATATACGAGGACGGGGTATCACGGATAAAAAGCTTCTGGATGTGATGGGAAAGACGCCCAGACACCTTTTTGTTGAAGGGCATCTCAGGGGTGCGGCCTATGAAGATTATCCCCTTCCCATAGATGAAGGTCAGACCATATCTCAGCCATATGTGGTTGCTTTGATGACCGAGGCATTGCGGCTTAAGCCTTCTGACAGGGTTCTGGAGATAGGCACAGGTTCAGGCTATCAGGCGGCTATTCTTGCAGAGATAGTGAAAGAGGTTTATACCATAGAGATTAGAAAAGGGCTTGCAGACAAGGCTGAAAAAAGGCTTAAAGAGATGGGCTATAAAAATGTAAAAGTCAGGTATGGGGATGGATATTTTGGTTGGGAAGAATATGCGCCGTTTGATGCTATAATCATCACTGCTGCCGCAAATCATATCCCACCATCATTAATCAAGCAATTAAAGGAAGGCGGAAAGCTAATCATACCGCTTGGGAGCACTGTCTACAGCCAGACCCTTATTCTGGCCATAAAGAAAAAGGGCGAACTTGATTTGGAAGAGATAACGTCCGTGAGATTTGTCCCTATGATTGGCGAGGCGGAGAAGGGAAGGTAAAAAAGGCAAGGGCATATGAAATACCGCCCATCCAGAGGACTGCCTTAAAACCAATGACTATAGCCAGCATGATGGTGAGTATAGGCGCTAGAACAGAGAAACAACCATTGACGGCCCATGCCCACGGAATGAGAGAGGGATTTCCTGCGCCAAGCGACTTAATCCCGAGCGGAAACGGTATCCCCATAAGGAAACCGAGCGGAATAAGCACAATAAATGACATGACAATTTTAATCGATAATGCATGGGGAGAAATAGCATCAGAGATTGCGGGTATAATAAGGCTGTATACAATAACGAGAAATGAGATTACAAAAAGCATAGCCCGGTTTCTTAGCAAAGAAAATCTGTGGCTCAAAAGACTTCCCGTACCGGAACTAATCAGTATGGATGTAAGGACAACGCTAACAGCATAAGAAGGATTTTCCAGAGGGAGGATCATCTTCTGAATCATGGTGATTTCTACGAACATAAAGCCAAGGCCGAGGAGGGCAAAATAGATAAGGGAGGTATAATTGTCCTTACGTTGCGTATCCCCACGTCTTTTTGCAACAGCAGGTAGAAATATAAAAATGATACTCAGTAGCAGAGCCTGTATAAAAACCACAGGGAGGAGATACCCCTCTTCTATAAAATACTGCCACTTTTCACCCATCGTCCTGTAGATTGTTTTTATATTCTTGAGCCTTAAGTAATAGGGGAAAAACGGATTTTCATCCCGGACAGGGCTTATGTCAAAAATATAATTACGCTGAAAATTCTCCCGTGTTCCGGGATCAAGAATATTCTTAAATGCCGCAAAATATTCATTTGAAGGCAGCCGCACATAAATATTTGTTTCTTGTTCTGTAATCCCAGGAAGATATATAAGGTCAAACCTCCTTTCCCTGCAAAATTTTTTCACAGATTCTATTTCGTCAAAAGAAAATGGCGTTTTTTTTGCAAGAATAGATACAGTTCCCCAGCTTCTTATAGCTGCAATATTTTTATCTGCATCCGCTATCCCGCTTTCATTCATTGCCAAAACCATAGTGTTTAAAAGCCTTAACTCTGTCCTCGGCGGATGGAGAATGAAGAGGTGTATGCTCAGTATGCCATTATCTTTTAAATGCCCCAGATATTCTTTGAATGCCTCAATAGTAAATCTGTAATCCTCTGAGATTCCAAAAAAGCCTCCAGGAGAAGCGCCCATTAAGGGAATATCAATGGCATCAAATTTTTTATCTCTCTTTTTAAGCCATGACCTTCCCATGCCGGACCATGTATTCTGGCTATAGATACCCTGAGAAAATTCTGTAAAATCATCTCGTATGACCTTTATGACCAGCGGGTTGGAATCGACCTTGTAGATGTTTTTTGAGTTGTAATAGCGGGCCAGCAATACCTCCATGCCTCCTTTTGGCTCAAGAATTAACACATCGTCTTTTTTGCCAATCTCGTAAGAAAGGGCAGAGGGGAGGTATGTTAAAAACTTAAGCGCCCGGTTATCTCCGGCGGTAAGGGCATTTATTTCGCCTCCATCAATGGAAAGGCCAATCTGTTCAGGAAGCGGATCGAGATATTTCAGGCTCAGCCCCGGTGCGAACCGTGCCGCAGGGCTTTTAAATGTGTCTATACGTGAATATGGGCTGTTGTATGTCCTGATATGTTCTGCCCCCGGAAATTTTAAAGCAACCTGAAGACCTTTGTACGGAGACATTCTTGGAATAATGATGTTCGGCATGGTTAAAAGGAAAAAATTTAATGCAATCAGGCATAGCGCAGCAATCTTTATCCTCCGCTGCCCAATGATAAATGCGCCCAATAATGCCAGTGAAGCTGTAATAATAATAGCCTTCTCAGGAGGCATTATGCTCAATAAAAAGAGAATAACAATTGAGCCTGTGCCTGCGCCAAGAAGGTCTGAGCCATATAACAGCCCTGATTTTTCACTTATCATGGAAAACGCAGATGCCATACAAAACCCGAAAAAGAGAAATGGGATAGAAAGTATCATGTAGTAAAGGAATATATAAAAAATCTGAACTTTTTCCCATGCAAGCCTTACGGGGTCAAAGGGTATCTGGTTTGAAATGATGTAACTTAAGGATATGCCCGCGCCAAGGAGCAGACCATATATTCCAATCCGTTCATATGGGAAGGAGCTATCCCCTCCCTTTTGGCTGGCCACATAGGTCGCCCCTGCAATTTTCGGATATAGTGAAAGAACCGTGCCGCTTGCGCCAATACCCAGCATTGCTATACTGATAATCATGAATGCAAAGTGATACCATAGCGATATGGAGAATATCCTTATTAAGGCTATCTCATATGCAAGGGATGAAAATGAGAAGAGAAAGATTGCTGCGTATATCTTTATTTTTGTCATTTGAATTTCAATCTAACACGGCCTGTTGCCTTTGACAAGGGGTGAACAGATGTGCTTTAAATATAAGGTAACCCCGCCACCAAAAGTTTTGGTGTGGGGGTTTATATCCGGGATTAACAATGAATCTATCCTCTCTCCTCTCCCAAGACCATATCTTCATAGACTTCACAGCAAAAGGCCATACAGAGGCCTTGAAAAATATGGTCTGCCTTCTTGGCAAGGTATGCGAGGATGAGGAGTCGCTGAGGACGCTCAAAGACCATGAGAGCATAGACGGCGTGCTGGCAGGCACAGGCTCCGCAATATTCCACACATTTTCAGAGGCAGCAGAGGACATTAAAATTGTCCTTGCTGTTTCTACCTCCGGGATCCCCCATCCAACAAGAAAAAAAGAAAAGATTAATATGCTCTGGCTTGTTGTATCTCCTATAAAAGAAAGCGGCACGCATTTTCAGCTCCTATCCCATCTGGAAGGCCTTCTTTTAAATAATATCTTCCGCAAGGAAGTCCTTGCTGCAAAAACCAAAGATGCTGTCATAAGCATAGTGAAAAGAGAAGAAGGGTCGGGCAGGGACGCATACATCCCTTTAACAAGGGAAGAGATTTTATCCGAGCTTAATACGCTGGAAACAGGGCTTGCGGACAGAGAGGCCCTTCACAGGCTTGCAGTTGTTGGCCCTAATATACTTAAAAGGGTTGCAAGAAAGCATCTTCTCTATGATTTTTTGCAAAATCTGACAAACCTCTTTGCAATACTTCTGTGGCTTGGCGGCGCATTGTCATTTGTTGCGGGCATGCCTGAACTCGGCTGGGCCATTTTCCTTGTCATTATGATAAATGCGTCATTCAGCTTCTGGCAGGAGTATAAGGCAGAGAGGGCCGTGGAGGCGCTGCAAAAACTTCTTCCCCAAAAGGTAAAGGTTATAAGGGAAGGAAAAGAAAGAGAGATTTCAAGCAGCTGGCTTGTGCCAGGAGATATTATTCTTCTGAACGAGGGCGATAATATACCTGCCGACGGAAGGCTTATACAGGCTGACGATATGCGGGTTGACAACAGCCCGTTAACAGGAGAGTCAAGGCCGGTATATAAAGTGGCAGAGTCTCTGGAAAACGGAAAGAATTTTATCTGGACAGAGATGCCTAATCTTATATTTGCAGGTACTAGCGTCCTTTCAGGCATTGGCAAGGCAGTTGTTACAGCAACAGGCATGGATACAGAGATTGGCAAGGTTGCCTATCTTACCCAGGCTATAAAGGCTGAAATGAGCCCGTTGCAAAAAGAGATGATAAGACTAACTAGGGTGGTCACATGGATTGCAATAAGCCTCGGTGTGTTGTTTTTCCTGCTCGGTTTTAAGATAGCAGGGCTTACATATCTGGAGAGTTTTATATTCGCCATAGGCATCATTGTTGCAAATGTGCCGGAGGGTCTGCTTCCTACAGTGAGCCTCTCCCTTGCAATGGGTGTCCAGAGGATGGCGGGGAAAAATGCCATTGTGAAAAAACTTTCTGCTGTGGAAACACTCGGCTCGGTAAATGTTATATGCACTGACAAGACAGGCACTCTTACCACGAACGAGATGTGTGTAAAAAGGCTTTGGGTTAATGGAAAAGATGTTGAGGTTACAGGAAGAGGGTATGAGCCGCAAGGAGATTTTGTGCTAAGCGGTAATGTTCTTTCCCGTGAGGAACTGAAAAAGGATGGTGTAGAGGAACTTCTGAAGGCAGCGAGCCTTTGCAATAATACACATCTTATTGTCCCTTTACAAAAGGGCGCAAGCGGGGGTTGGTCAATTTCAGGCGACCCAACAGAGGGCGCATTGATTGTTGCTGCTGAAAAGGCAGGCCTTAAAATGGATGAACTGAAAGAGAAGAACCCAAGAATCGCCCACCTTTCCTTTGAAAGAATAAGGAAGAGGATGACGACGATACATGAAGACAGGGGTCAGGGGTCAGGGGTCGGGGGTCAGAAGGTCGTGGCATATATAAAGGGTGCGCCGACTGAGGTTTTAAATCTCTGCGTTAATATAAAGGAAGGCGGGGATGTTGTCAGGCTTACAAAAGAAAAAAGGGATGAAATTTTAAGGCAGAATGACTTGATGGCAGGGGATGGTTTAAGGGTTCTGGCTGCTGCATATAGAGAAATTACCGAAGGCATAAAATACACAGTTGAAGAGGTGGAGAAGGATTTAACATTCCTCGGCCTTATTGCTATGTTTGATCCGCCGAGGCCGGAGGTTAAAAAGGCAATCGGAGAATGTCATACTGCCGGTATCAGGGTAATAGTAATGACAGGCGACTACGGTTTGACTGCCCATGCAATTGCAAAAGAGATAGGCATAGGCGGAGACGATACAAAGGTTATAACGGGTCTTGAGCTTTCAAGACTTTCCCACAGGGAATTAAGGGATGTCCTGAAACAGGGCGAGGTTATATTTGCCAGAGTCCAGCCAAAGGACAAACTCAGGGTTGTTGCCGCGCTTCAGGAGTTCGGAGAGATTGTGGCAGTTACAGGCGATGGCGTGAATGATGCGCCGGCATTAAAAAAGGCGGACATCGGCATTGCAATGGGGATGCGGGGAAGCGATGTGGCAAAAGAGGCGGCAGAGATAGTCCTTGCAGATGACAACTTTGCAACCATTGTAGAGGCAATAAGAGAAGGCAGGGCAGTATATTCAAATATAAAAAAGTTTGTGACATATATCTTTGCCAGCAATATACCTGAGATTATTCCATTTATTGCCTTTGCTATTTTTAAGATTCCGCTTCCTTTAACCGTAATACAGATATTAGCTGTGGATTTGGGCACAGATGTTGTCCCTGCCCTCGGTCTCGGTATAGAGCCTCCCGAAGAAGGGATAATGAACCAGCCGCCGAGACCAAAGACAAAAAGGCTTCTTGATTTTTCTCTGCTTGCGAGGGCGTATCTTTTTCTCGGCCCAATAGAGGCGGTTTTATGCATGGCTGGATTCTTCTTTGTTTACTGGTCAAGCGGATGGCGGCCCGGAATGGAGATGCCTTCAAGTGGCATTATCTACACAACAGCCACAACCATGACACTTGCAGGCATTGTTGCATCTCAAATTGGAAATGTGTTTGCGTGCCGGACTGAAAAAGAGTCGATGTTCAGCGTAGGTTTTTTTAAGAATAAACTTGTCCTCTTTGGTATTTTGACCGAGATATCGCTTATCCTCTTTCTTACATATACGCCATTTATGCAAAACATCTTCGGCCTTGCGCCGTTGGGATGGAGGGAATGGGGATTTTTACTAGTTTTTCCGGTGATTGTGCTATTGATGGAGGAGGGAAGAAAGTGGGTGGTAAGAACCTTGTTTTGATATAATTTTTCTTTCATATTTATTTTTCATTTTATTACTTGACAAGTTTTACAATTATGATATTATCTATTCAGTTTAAGGATAAATTTAAACTTGATGATGCTTAAAAAACAGCTATTTGAGCATATACAAAATAAAGGGGGTATATATGGGTATGAAAACCCCGGCACTCTTAAAGATGATAGATATACCCCGGCAAAAGCTGTATTATCTGGAGCAGAAGGGATATATAAACCCGCACAAGATTATAATTGGAGAGAAAAATTTCCGCGAATATAGTGAAGAGGATATAAAAAAGATAGAGTGTATATGGAAATATCTCAAGAAGGGTTTTAAATACAGGGTAGCGCATGAGAAGGCTCATGAGGAATTGAGTAATCCGCAAATGGCTCTTATTAAAAATCTCCCGCCAAGGGATGAAACAAAAAAGGAGGAAAAATAATGGAGCTCTCAATAAGCTCTGAACCCCCAAGCAGCAATCTTGCAAGAAATCTTGTAAATGCATCTGAAGAACCTAACGAGTGGCAGGAATGGGAAGACTGGAAATGGCAGCTTAAAAACAGAATCACCACATTAGAAGAACTTAAAACACTTATTGCCCTGACCCCTTCTGAAGAAGAGGGCATAAAAAGATCAAAAGGGCGGTTGGCAATGGCCATCACACCCTATTTTTTTTCTCTGATAGATAAAACCAATCCAAACTGTCCAATCCGCAAACAGGCAATTCCGAGAATTGAAGAATTCAGCATATCAACCCATGACATGGTAGACCCCTGCGGCGAAGATAATCATTCGCCGGTGCCGGGTCTTGTCCATCGTTATCCTGACAGGGTGCTTCTTTTAGTTACGGATGCCTGCGCAATGTATTGCCGTTATTGCACAAGGAGGCGCATGGTGGGTGAGGAACTGCCGCCCATATCTATAGAAAGATTTGAAGATACTTATAAATATATTAAATCCAAAAGGTCGATCCGCGATGTCCTTATTTCAGGCGGAGATCCATTGATGCTCAAGACAGAACACCTTGAGTATTACATAAAAAAACTACGCTCTATCTCGCACATTGATATAATAAGACTCGGCACAAGGGTTCCGGTAACCCTGCCAATGAGGATAGACAAAGAACTGGTTGAGATGTTGAAGAAATATCACCCAATTTATATTAGCATCCACTTTTCACACCCAAGAGAGATAACCGAGGATGTAAAAGAAGCCTGCGGAATGTTGGCTGACTCAGGCATTCCCCTTGGAAGCCAGACCGTCCTTTTAAAAGGCATAAATGACAAGCCTTCTGTTATGAAAAGGCTTATGCAGGAGCTTTTGCGAATCAGGGTTCGCCCGTATTACATATACCAGTGCGATATGGTTACCGGCACAGGCCATTTCAGGACGCCGGTATCTGTCGGCATAAACATCATAGAAAAACTCAGAGGCCACACATCAGGCTATGCAGTTCCCACCTTCGTAGTGGACGCCCCGGGCGGCGGCGGTAAGATCCCTGTTGGCCCGACCTATCTCATTTCACAGGCAAAGGATAAGGTTACCCTCAGGAATTATCAAGGAAATATATTTGAGTATTTTGAGAATTGTAGCGGCGGGTAGAGAGAAAATATGGGAAGTCCCGCAAGTTTCAGCAAGTCCGCAAGCCAATTAGCTCAGCCTGCGACTCCTTATCATAATCATTCCTGTCAATAGTAATCCTGCCACATTTCTCATCTTGCCAACCTCATCTTGCCAACCTTGACAATGCCAGGTATGGTGCATAAATTATAAACAGGTTACTTGCTGTCTAATGGGGTAAAGAGCCAAACTTTTTAACTGGACTTTATAACTGGATTTATAGTAAAAATCAAATCAGAACAAGGAGGATTATATGGGAAAGATTATCGGCATTGACCTTGGCACGACAAATTCTGTTGTTGCGGTTATGGAAGGGGGAGAGCCAAAGGTTATAGTAAATGAGGAAGGGAGCAGGATCACACCGTCTGTTGTTGCCTTTACAAGAGATGGCGAGGTTCTGGTAGGGCAGGTGGCAAAAAGGCAGGCTGTTACAAATCCTGAAAATACCATCTTTTCTATAAAGAGGTTTATGGGAAGGAATTATGACGAAGTAAACGAAGAGATGAAGATGGTTCCTTACAAGGTTATTAAGGATGAATACGGCAGGGCTGTTGTTGATGTTTCCAATATGAAAAAGAGATACACCCCTCCGGAGATTTCTGCGTTTATATTGCAGAAGCTTAAAAAGGCTGCCGAGGCATACCTTGGCGAGCCTGTTACAGAGGCTGTTATAACTGTGCCCGCATATTTTAATGACTCTCAGCGTCAGGCAACAAAGGATGCGGGAAAGATAGCAGGACTTGATGTAAAGAGGATTATAAACGAGCCGACAGCGTCTTCGCTTGCTTATGGATTGGATAAAAAGAAGGATGAGACTATTGCTGTTTATGACTTTGGCGGCGGCACATTTGATATATCCATGCTTGATGTCGGCGAAGGGGTGTTTGAGGTCAGGGCAACAAACGGGGATACGCATCTTGGCGGCGACAATTTTGATCAGAAGGTTATAGACTGGCTTATTGCGGAGTTTAAAAAGGATCAGGGCATAGACCTTTCAAAGGACAGGATGGCCATTCAGCGGTTAAAAGAGGCTGCTGAAAAGGCAAAGATAGAGCTTTCATCAACAATGGAGACAGAGATGAATCTTCCATTTATAACAGCAGACGCAACAGGGCCAAAGCATCTTGTCATGAGGCTTTCCAGGACAAAGCTTGAACAGCTTACAGAAGACCTTGTAGAGAGAAGCCACAGGCCATGCGAACAGGCATTAAAGGACTCTGGACTTAAACCTGCTGATATAGACGAGGTTGTTCTTGTGGGCGGCATGATAAGGATGCCGAAGATCCATCAGTTTGTTAAGGAGTTCTTCGGCAAAGAGCCGCATAAGGGCGTGAACCCTGATGAGGTCGTTGCAATTGGAGCAGCCATACAGGCAGGCGTTCTTGCAGGCGATGTTAAAGATGTTGTGCTTCTGGATGTTACGCCATTATCCCTCGGCATTGAAACCCTCGGCGGCGTGCTGACTAAGCTCATAAACCGCAATACAACCATACCTACAAAGAAGAAAGAGACATTTACAACAGCGGCAGACAGCCAGACGCAGGTGGAGATACATGTGCTTCAGGGTGAAAGGGAAATGGCAAGGGACAACAGGACATTAGGCCGCTTCCATCTTGTGGGTATCCCTTCTGCGCCGAGGGGCATCCCTCAGGTAGAGGTTACATTTGATATTGATGCAAACGGCATATTGAATGTGTCCGCAAAGGACATGGCAACAGCAAAGGAACAAAGGATTACCATTACAGCCTCCAGCGGCCTTGCAAAAGAGGAAGTGGAAAAGATGGTTAAGGATGCAGAGGTCCATGCAGAGGATGATAGAAAACGGAAAGAGGTTATTGAACTCAGAAATCAGCTTGACTCTATTATCTATTCAACAGAAAAAACCCTGAATGAGCACAAGGCTAAGATCCCTGCGGCAGATGTGCAGAATATTGAAAATGCCGTAGCAGAAGGCAAGAAGGCCCTTGAAAAAGAGGATGTTAACGATATGAAGATGGCGCTTGATAATATAAACAAGGTGTCTCACAAAATGGCAGAGGTTATGTATAAGGCGGCAAGCCAGTCTGCTGCTGCGGGTCAGCCGGACGCAGCAGGGGCCGGCGCGAAAAAAGAAGGAGATGTAGTAGAAGCAGAATTTGTTGATGAAGAGAATAAAAGAGAGGATAGACCGAAAGGATAGAGTCAGAGAGTCATAGGGTCAAAGAGTCATAGCAAAAGCCTCATGGTTTTTACTTTGACACGCTGACTCTTTGCCGCTGTATTTATATGGCCAAAAAAGACTACTACGAAATACTCGGGATTTCACGAGATGTAATAGAGGAGGATATAAAAAAGGCATACCGGGAGCTTGCCAAGAAATATCACCCGGACCTTCATCCTGGTGATAAGGCTATGGAGGCAAGGTTCAAGGAGATAAATGAGGCGTATGAGATTTTAAAAGACCCGAAAAAGCGGGAGCAGTATGACAGATTTGGCAACGCTGCATTTGAACCTGGATTTCAGGGCACAAGAACCTACACCTATCCTTGGGGATCCGGGGGCAAAACAGTTAATGTTGAGGATTTTGGTTTTGATATTGGAGGGCTGGAAGATACATTTGGCGATATATTTGGCAGAAGGACGAGGGCTCAAAGGGGGCCATTAAGGGGCGAAGATGTTGAATATGTATTAGAAGTAGGTTTTGAACAGGCAATACATGGCACAGAAGTAAGAATGACAATAAATGGTGAAAAATTAACGGTAAAAATACCTGCTGGAGTTAAAGACGGCTCAAGGATTAAAGTGGCCGGTAAGGGCAGGCCGGGAATGATGGGCGGACATGCTGGAGATTTATATATTGTAACAAAGATAAAACCCCATCTTTATTTCAGGAGAGAAAATGACGATATATATATTGATGTTCCGATAACCATAACAGAGGCATCCCTGGGCGCTAAAGTGAATATACCCACGATAGACGGAAAAACACTGCTTATAATCCCTCCTGGCACACAAAGCGGGCAAAAGTTGAGATTAACTGGCAAAGGAGTTCCGCATATAAAAGGTATAGGCAGAGGTGATCAATATGTTATAATAAGAATAACGGCCCCTAAGGGATTGGATGAAAAATCAAAAGGGCTGTTGCAGGAGTTTCAGAAATTGAATCCCTATGACCCGCGAAGGGACATGGGCTGGTGATGTCATGATAGAACTGGAAGGCTTTAAAGAAAGGCTGACTCCGAAAGGCATCAGGGTGCTGGAAACCGCTATTGAAGAGAGCAAAAGGCGGCAGCACTATTACCTTGGGGTGGAGCATATATTCCTGTCCTTTGCAATGGTTGAAGACGCCTTTTTCAGAGATATAATGTCAGACTTAAATCTTGACGCAAATCAGGTTGTTCAATTCTTAAGCGACAACCTTAATATATCCCGCCAGTATATAGGCGTTGGCCTTAAGGTCCCTCCGACAACAAAGACTATATTTAAACTTGCATGGGAAGAGGCTCAAAGGTGGGGAAGGGATGAGATAGATTCCACAGACCTCCTCATAGCCATATTTCAGGAAAGCCACAGCCTTCCTGCAAAGGTATTCAGAAGTTTCGGCCTTGACCCTGATTATGTTATGCGGCGGATAACAGCAAAGATAAGAAACAGGGAAGAGCTGGGCGAAGAGCTGAAAAAGAAGTATGATTTGCCGCCGAATCTTAAGCACTTTGCTGTTAACCTTAACAGGCTTGCCTATTATGACAAGCTTCCTATAATTGTTGGGAGAGATAATGAGATAAACCAGGTAATGGAGATCCTCTGCCACGTTGAGAGGAGCAATTCTGTTATGATAACCGGCGAACCAGGCGTTGGTAAAACAGCCGTGGTGGAAGGACTTGCCAGAAAGATAGAACTGGAACCACATACGGTTCCCAGAAGACTCAGGGATAAACAGATTATAAATCTTCAGATGAACTCCGTTGTGGCAGGCACAATATTTCGCGGGATGTTTGAGGACAGGATTGAAAAGATAATAAAGGAGCTTAAGGAGAAGAAAAACATAATACTATTTATAGACGAGGCCCACACGCTTATAGGCGCAGGTTCTGCAATGGGGGTGCCGTCAGACGCTGCCAATATCTTCAAGTCAACACTTGCCAGGGGAGAGATTCAGATAATAGGCGCAACGACACTTGCAGAATATAAAGAATTTATAGCAGAGGATGAGGCCCTTGCCAGGAGATTCAGGATAGTCAATGTAGAAGAGCCTTCAATAGATGACACAAAAAAGATACTATACGGCATAAGGCAGAGGCTGCAAAAAAATTATTCTGTGGCCATAACTGACGGCGCGATAGAAACTGCCATGGATATGTCAGAGAGATATATGCGCGGCTTAAGGCTGCCTGATAAGGCGATAGGATGGCTTGATACAGCCTGTGTAAAGGTTGAGATAAACAGACCCCAGGAAGCGGTCAGCGGCAGCGATGTTATAGATGTCATATCCCAGGAGACAAAGATTCCGAGGGATATGATATTCAGGGATACTACAGTGAGGTTTAAAGATATGGAAGCCGCCATGTCCAGGAGAATTATCGGACAAAGAGAGGCAATAGAGGCGCTGGTAAAGAGACTAAGATTGAACAAGGGACCGTTGAAGGAAAACTACTCAAGGCCTGACGGAGTGCTGCTCTTTCTTGGGCCAACAGGGGTTGGCAAGACAGAGGTTGCAAGGGCTTTGGCAGAATTTCTCTTTGGCGACGAAAAGAAGATGATAAGGCTTGACATGAGCGAATACAAGGACTCATCCATTGCGGTTGATAAGCTCATTGGCATGCCCAGAGGGATTGTTGGCAGTGAACGGGGCGGCATACTGACAAATCAGATAAGAGAAAATCCATATTCTGTTGTGCTGTTAGATGAGGTGGAAAAGGCAAATCCATACGTATTAAATCTGTTTCTGCAGGTCTTTGACGAAGGTTGGCTTACGGACGGCAGGGGCAAGAGGGTATATTTCAGCGATACAGTTATTATTATGACAAGCAATCTCGGAAGCGATGAGTTTAGAAAATTTACAAAACCGCTCGGCTTTTTGCCTGAGGGACAGGCGTTGGGCGATTTGAAAAAGACCATAATGAAAGAGGTTGAAAATACCTTTTCTCCGGAATTCTTAAACAGGATAGATGACATCATCATCTTTTCGCCGCTTACAAGAGAAGAGGTAAAGAAGATTACCGTAATATATCTGAATAATATAAAAAGGCATATGGAAGAAAATGGCAAGACTTTATATGTTTCTGACGCAGCGTTGGATGTGCTGGTTGATACAGGCTATAGCCCTAAATACGGGGCAAGATTTTTAAAAAGGAATATAGATGAAAAGGTAAAGGTTCCTGTAACGTTACACTGGAAGGAAGGCGCTGTCTTCAGAGTAAATGCAATTGGCAGTGATATTGCGGTTGAGTGCGCAGCCGATGATCTGATTACTGTTTGATTTAAGTTTTCTCAAGATACGCATAGGCGCTGTGATTGTGGATGCTCTCCAAGTTTTCAGCCTCTATGCTGAACCAGATAATACCTTTCAGCGCCTCAAGCTTTGAGGCAACCTCCCTTACAACATCCTCCACAAATCTTGGGTTGTCATAGGCATGCTCTGTCACATATCTTTCGTCAGGTCTTTTTAACAGGGAGTAGACCTGGCTTGAGGCAGATGCCTCGACTATTTTAATTATGTCCTCTATCCAGATGAAGCCTTTGAACCGCAGGTTGACCTTTACGATACCGCGCTGGTTATGCGCCCCTTTCCTGCTTATCTCTTTGGAGCATGGACAAAGCGTTGTAACAGGCACTGTAATCTCAAGGACAAAATCCTTTTTGTCGCCCAGCGAGCCGGTAAATCTACACCTGTATTCCATTAAACCCTTTGCCTTTGAAACAGGCGCCGCCTTTTCAATAAAATAGGGGAATCCCACCTCCATATGCGCTGTCTGCGCATTGAACCTCTTTTTCATTTTTGCCAGAATATCCGGAAAATTCTTTACAGTAATCTCCCCCCTGTGCTCGTTTAATATCTCTATAAACCTGCTCATGTGGGTGCCTTTAAAATGATGAGGCAGGTCCACATACATATTTACAGAGGCGATTGTGTGTTGGAATTTATTCTTCTTGTCCAGCACAACAATGGGATAGCTGATGTCCTTTACACCAACCTTATCTATGGCTATTTTTCTGAAGTCAGGCTGGCTTTGTATGTCCTTTATATTCTTCATATTCCCCCTTTACTTTTCTTTCTTCATCTCTTTTATCTTCTCCAGGATAACCTCTGCCCTTGCCCTGTAATCAATCGCTGTCTTGTCCCACGGGTCTATATCAAGCGCTGCATCCCATTCCTTTATCGCCAGTTCCAATTCCTCTTTTTGAAAATAATCAATGCCTTTTTTGAGGTGCATATCAATTGAATCTTCCCTTTCTTTTTTGGCTGTCGCAAGAAAGCTCATGGCATACGTGTGGGATGGGACTATCTTGAGCGTTATATTAAACTCAGTTATTGCCATGTTATATTTTTTGGCTTCGAGAAACGCAGCGCCTTTCTTATAATGCCCTTCTGCGAGGATTTCGGGTTTTACCGCATCTTTGCCTTTTTTGGGCTTTATCTCTTCCGAAGGGGCCTGCTGCTGTTCCGCAGTCTTCAGCCTTTTTTGGATCACTTGGTTTGAGGGGTCGAACTGAAGGGCTATCCTGTAGTTTTTGGCGGCCAGATCAAAGATATTAGCCCTTTCGTATTCTTCGCCGAGCGCCTTATATCTTTCCGCCAGTATCGAAGACAGTCTTTCAATCTTTGTAAGAAACTCCTGCGCCGCCTTATAATCGCGGGAGTCTTTTTTAATATTCAACAGCCTTTCTTTTGCCGGGGTTAGCTGGCCGTCTCCATACAGCATAAGCGCCTTTTCATAGTCAGATGCCGTGTAGTAGCGTGGCATGATCTGGGCGCAGCCGCTTATCACGAGTAATGCCGCTAATATGAGTGAATCAAAACGCAATGCCCTCTCTCCTCATTTTATCCATTACCATACGAACGGTTTCCTGGGACCCTTTCTCCCACTCCCCCTTTAAACCGGTAATATTATACAAGGTGAAGTGTTTTTCAATACCCTTTATATTGACATCCGGCATCTCCACGGCTGCAATATTGCCGGCTATTTTAGCATAAACATCTTCGCTGACGAGAATTTCACCGCCCTTTGCAATGCCTGAAAGCCTTGAGGCTGTGTTTACTGTGTTCCCTATAACAGTGTACTCCATCCTGACCTTTGACCCCATGCTACCTGCGACAACAAATCCTGAATCCAGCCCTATACCCATAGGGAACTGAACGGCCTCCCTTTTCCCCCTCAGCCTGTTTATCTCTTCCAGCGCCTTGTTAATCACAAAGGCTGCCTTGACACCGTATTCAAGGTGGCCGGATATATAAAGCGGAGAGCCGAATACACCCATCACCGCATCGCCGATAAACTTATCTACTGTCCCTTTAAAATGGAATATTATTTCTGTCAGGGTTGTGAAGTAATTATTTAAGAGCCCGACTATCTCCTCGGGCTGCATCTTAAGCGCTATGCCGGTAAATCCCCTGATATCCGCGAAGAGGACTGTCGCCTCTCTTCTTTCTCCTGCAAGGTGTATCTTTTCAGGGTTTTTCAAAATCTCATCGGCAATGGGCTTACTCACATACCTGTCAAATGCGCCCTTTAGCAATTCCTTTTTTTCCAGTTCAGACGCCATCTGATTGAACGAAAGAATGAGGTCGCCTATCTCATCGCTTCTGTCTGAATGGATGCGATACCAGAATTTGCCGAGGGCGATCTCTTTAGTCCCTTTCAAAAGCCTGAATATGGGATTTAATAATCCTGACGCCAGCGGTATGGATAGTATAAGGACTGCTATGATTGAGGAGGCGGTGATTAAGATTATTCTGCTGCGCGCCTCTTTGATTTTCTGTTGAATAAATTTTTTGGAAAATATGACAATTGTATAACCGACCTTTGTTTTCTTAAAGATTATGGAAGAGGCGAAGGTTAAGGCGTCTTCGTCATCCCTTATAAGCCGCGGGTAAGGCCCGCCTGCATTCAGTATATCTTCTTTATAGCCATGATATTCTATGCCGACCTTTTCCAGTTCCTTGTGGCCTTTTACAATGAGCTTTTCGTCAAGTATATAGGCATTTATTATCCCCGGGTAGTTCATTAGGTTCTGGACAAGGAGGTTCATTGTAAGGCGGTCGTTCTGGAGGAGAGGCATCTTGCTGTTATTGGAGAATTCTCCTGTAATGGTGCCTGCCAGACTGCGCATCTGATCTTCCAGAGCCCTCCTTTGATGGCCTATCATTATAATCCCGATTACGACCGCCAGGAGGGAAAGTAAAACAGAAAGGACTACAGCGAGCTTTATCCTGATGGACATTTTAAAAGGTGCAGCAACCCTGTTTATCAATCTCATCAAGCCGTTATTCTTATTTCCGACTGCATGGCTATTCATAATATACGGCAGCCGCATTTTCAGACTCCCATACCTTTACCCTTGCCGCCTTTATGTCTTTGCCTTTAATTTCCTTTTGGAACTGTTTAAATATATACCTTGCGATATTCTCTGAAGATGGATTCTCCTTGTCAAACGGCTGGATTTCATTCAGATACTTGTGGTCAAGCCTTTCAATAATATTTTCCAATGTTCTTTTTAAGATTTTAAAATCCACAGCCAGCCCAATTTTATTTAGTTTCTTACTTGCAACCGTAACCTCCACCTTCCAGTTGTGGCCGTGCAGCCTCTCGCACTCCCCTTCATAGAATCTTAAGCTATGCGCTGCCGCAAAATCAGATATTACTGTAAGTTCATACATAAAAGACTTCCCCCTTCCTCACTTTACCCTCTCCTCTATCTGCGTGCAGATCCCCCGCAGCATATTAACCTCTTTCTGCATAAGGCCTGTCCTGCCGAAAAGTCTTTTAAAAGACCTCATTATTGCCCTTAAAAGATGCGCCCCTCCTTTTTTGCCGTAGTCAAGCTTTCTTAAAGTCTTTTCAAGATGAATATACATTCCATCCAACTCCTCCCATGGCGCAAGGGTAATGGACGGGCCTGAAGGTTTTTCTGCCATAAAAAGCGCATGACAGACTAATAATACCGCATCTGCCAGATTAAAGGACGGATATTTTTTGTGAGCCGGTATTTCAATGAGGGTATCACAAAGTTTTATCTCCTCATTTTTCAACCCCTTGTCTTCTCTTCCAAAGAGTATTGAAACCTTATTATTTTTTGCGGCATTTAAAATATTTGGAATAGACTCATAAAGCGTCAACACAGGGTAGCGTTCCCTTCCTTTTCTTCTTGTAGCGCCTACAACAAGACATGAGTCCTTTATGGCATCTTCTGTATTTGTGAATATCTTTGAATTGAGGAGCGTGCCGCAGGCATTGCACGCCATTGAATACGCCTCATTGTTTTTATAGTCCACAGGATTTATAAGGACAAGGTTTGAAAAACCTGTGTTTTCCATTGCCCGCGCAACAGAGCCTATATTGCCGGATGACTGCGGCTCTACGAGTATGATGGATATGTTATTCATAACGAGCGTCATGGTATCATTACAGCGGTAAATTATCAAACGGCAGGAGATTGACGGCGAGGCCTCTTACTTTTTGTAGTAATGAAACCTTTTGTGCAGTATAATCAGACCACGTGGACTGGACTTCCCCCGAATTTTAGGACACTCAGTTAGGTTATGCTACCATAGCCTCCAACTCATTGATTTTAATTCTGGCTTTGGCTTCTTTTTGCATAACTTTTATTTGTCAGTCATACGGATTAAATAATCTTACTAACCTGTCCTCTAAATGTCAATAATGACAAAAATAATGACAAAAATATTCTTGCTTTTAGCAATTAAGATATAGTATAAATCTCATTTCATATTAAGCCCCTGCCACAGGGTTAGGGATATAAGTAAAGCAAAGTATGCAGTAGGTACTAATCAGTAGGCAGCAAAAAGCAGATGGTTTTCTGCCTACTGCCTACTGTTTTTATAATGGAGGAATAGATGAAGGTGTTGGTAAGCGACAGCATGTCGGATAGGTGTGTTGAGATTTTTAAAAATGCGCCGGGTTTGCAGGTTGATGTAAACACGAAGTTAAAACCCGAAGAATTGAAAAAGGTAATTAAGGATTACCATGCCCTTGTTGTAAGAAGCGCAACAAAGGTTACTGCCGAGATTATAGAGGCGGCGGATAATCTTAAAGTAATAGGCAGGGCAGGGACAGGTGTTGATAATATTGATATGCAGGCTGCAACAAAAAAAGGTATTGTTGTTATGAATACCCCTGGCGGTAATACCGTAACCACAGCGGAACATGCGGTTTCCATGCTCATGGCTCTTGCAAGGAAGATTCCCCAGGCAACTGCCTCAATGCGAAAAGGGGAGTGGGAGAAGAAAAAATTTGAAGGCACTGAGATAACAGGCAAGACTCTCGGAATACTTGGCGTTGGCAATATAGGAACCGTTGTTGCAGACAGGGCGCAGGGGCTCAAGATGAATGTGATTGCATACGACCCGTATCTTTCGCAGGAGGCAGCCAACAGGATGGGCGTTCTTCCGGTGTCTCTTGACGATTTATACAAACGAAGCGATTTTATATCCGTCCATGTGCCGCTTACAAACGAGACAAAAAATCTGGTGAACAGAGATGCCTTTGCAAAGATGAAAAAGGGCGTAAAGATTATAGATTGTGCCAGAGGCGGGATAGTAAATGAAAAAGATTTATCGGACGCTATAAAAGAAGGTATAGTATCAGGGGCGGCTATGGATGTTTTTGAAAAAGAGCCGACGCCGGTGGATAATCCCCTCTTAGGCCTTGAAGAGGTAATTTTAACGCCGCATCTCGGCGCATCCACTGCAGAGGCGCAGGAGAATGTTGCCATAGCAATTGCTGAGCAGATTGTAGAGTATCTCGTGAAAGGCACAATCCGAAATGCTGTCAATGTGCCATCCGTGCCAGCGGAACTCCTTGCAAGCCTTAGTCCCTACATTACCCTTGCTGAAAAGCTAGGGAGCTTCCAGGGTCAGATACTCAAGGGCGGCATAGAGGAGGTTACCGTAGAATACAGCGGCGATGTGGTTTCATACGATGTTACGGCTGTTACAGTTGCTGCGATAAAAGGTTTGCTTGACCAGGTGATGGATCAGCAGGTAAATTTTGTAAATGCGCCGTTTGTTGCAAAGGAGCGCGGTATAAAGGTGATAGAGATAAAAAGTTCAAGGGCTATTGATTTTGCAAGCAGCATCACGATCAAGGTAAAAACCAAAGAAACGGAAAACCTTGTGGAGGGCGCCCTCTTCGGCAAAAAGGAGCCGAGGATTGTCAGGATAGACAAATTCTTTCTGGACGCCGTGCCGGAGGGTTATCTCCTTGTGCTTTATAACTATGATAAGCCTGGTGTTATTGGTAATGTAGGCACTTTACTCGGATCAGGGAGTATCAATATTGCAAGACTCCACCTCGGCAGACAGGCGGTTGGCGGAGAGGCCGTATCCGTATGGAACATAGATACGCCTTTACCGGCAGAGCTGCTTTCAAAACTCATTAAACTGCCGCATATGATTTCTGCAAAGGTAGTAAAATTGTAAAAACAGGTTGAGGTTAAGGTTTAGGCTAAGGAAAGACAACCTCAACCTCAACCTCAACCTCAATCTTAACCTTAACCTTAACCTATGCTCAATCAGCCCAACATATCCCTTCCCCCCGGCGTAAAGGACAGTCTGCCGGATGAGGCAGAAAAGATAGAGCGTATAGAGGAATGTATTCTGAAAGTTCTGGAAAGATGCGGGTTTAAAAGGGTAATAACGCCATTCCTTGAATACCTTGATGTGCTTTCCATAGGGCTTGGAGATGATTTAAAGGAGAAGGTATTTAAATTTATAGACCCAACTTCAGGCAGGGTTGTTGCTGTCAGACCGGACATAACCCCCCAGGTAGCAAGGATTGTGGCTACGCGAATGAGGGATTATAAGCTGCCCCTCAGGATATGCTATAATGAAAAAGTTTTCAGGTATCAGGAACCGAGAAGCGGCAGGCCAAGAGAAATTCAGCAGATCGGGGCGGAACTTATAACAAAAGAGTTGTCGCCAGGGGCAGATGCAGAGGTAATTATTATAGCGATCAATAGCCTTAAAGGTTTGGGGCTTAAAAATTTTAAGATAGATATTGGCGAGGCAGGTTTTGTCAGGGGTATGTTGAATACCACAATTCTGGATGATAAAGAAAAAGGCATGATAAAAGATGCCATAGCCCTGAAAGATGGTTCAGCATTGGAAGTAATATTAGACAGTCTAGGGGATAAAATAACAAACAAATATAAAAAGGTTCTGAAAACTATCCCATCTTTGTTTGGCGGTAAAGAGGTTCTGAAAAAGGCATCATCCATCGCAGAAGGCAGGCAGGCTAAAATGGCAGTGGCAAATCTTTCAAATATTTTAAAAATACTTGACACAAAAGGGTTTCAGAAATTTATAACCTTTGACCTGGCAGAGATGCGGGGGTTTGATTACTATACGGGGATAGTTTTTGAGGGATTTGCTATGGGGCTTGGAAAATCGATTATGAGCGGCGGGAGATATGATAACCTTATGCAGAAATACGGCTATCCATGCGCCGCCATTGGTTTTGCCTTTGATGTAGAAAATATAGTTGCTGCTATGGCACATTAATCGTGCCAATGGGAGGGTGAATAAATGGCCAAAAACATTGTAGTTATCGGCGCCCAGTGGGGGGATGAGGGTAAGGGGAAAATCGTTGACATCCTCAGCGAATATGCCGATATAATCGTGAGATTTCAGGGTGGCAATAACGCAGGGCATACTGTTGTTGTAGGTGAGGAAAAGTTCATTCTTCACCTCATTCCATCCGGGATACTGCACAGAGGTAAGAAGTGTATAATAGGAAATGGCGTGGTAATAGATCCTGAGGTTTTATTAGAGGAAATTGATGCCCTGCAGGCAAAAGGTCAATTTCAGGATAAAAGAGACCTTCTTATAAGTGAAGATGCGCACCTGATAATGCCGTATCATAAAAAGCTCGATGCGGCAAGGGAAAGAATTAGGGGTAAAAACAAGATAGGGACAACCGGAAGGGGTATCGGCCCTGCGTATGAAGACAAGGTTGCAAGGTGCGGGATAAGATGCGGCGATTTGTTGAGGGAAGAGGTATTTAGAGAAAAACTCAAGACTAATCTTCTCGAAAAAAACCATTTGCTGAAAAATATATTTCACGAAAATGGTTTTGAGATGCATAATATTTACCATCAATATATGTCATACGTAGAAAAGATTGCCGGTTACATTACAGATACATCCCTCTATATTGACGGCGCAATAAAACGCGGGGAAAATATATTATTTGAAGGGGCGCAGGGGACGCTCCTTGATGTGGACCACGGAACCTATCCTTTTGTAACCTCCAGCAATACCGTAGCAGGAGAGGCCGCAACAGGAAGCGGCATCGGGCCGACAAAGCTTGGCAAGGTTATTGGCATATCCAAGGCCTATACAACAAGGGTTGGGGAGGGGCCATTTCCAACAGAGTTAAAAAACGAAGAAGGACAAAGGCTCAGAGAGCAGGGTGGAGAATACGGCGCAACAACAGGGAGGCCGAGGAGGTGCGGCTGGTTCGATGCAGTGGCTGTCAGATATGCGGCAAGGATAAACGGTCTTGACGGCGTGGTTTTAACCAAACTGGATGTATTGGATAAATTAGATAAAATAATGATATGTACAGGCTATAATTATAACAACAATATCTTAAAAGATTTTCCGTCTGACAGCGACATCCTGAATAAATGTGAACCGATATATGAAATTATTGATGGATGGAATGAACCGACAAGCGGTATTGCGAAGCTGGATAAACTACCCGCTAATGCCAGAAAATATATAAAAAGACTTGAGGAATTAATTGAAGTTAGTATAATTATGGTCTCAGTAGGCGCTGGACGAAAAGAGGCCATAATGATTGAGAATCCGTTTCAATGAAAAACAGGTTAAGGTTAAGGCTAAGAGAAACCTCAACCTTTGTTTTAATAACGAGCCGCTAGCTCATCAGGTAGAGCAACGCCCTTTTAAGGCGTGGGTGCCGAGTTCGAGTCTCGGGCGGCTCACCATGTCCCCATCGTCTAGAGGCCAAGGACATCGCCCTTTCACGGCGGTAACCCGGGTTCGAATCCCGGTGGGGACGCCAAGATTATAAATCCCACAGATAGCTGTGGGATTTTTATTTGGGTGACAAGAATGTGCCTTGATCTGTCAATGGATCGAGCAAATGCCTCCTATCATCCCTTAATTATGACATTTTCAAAGTCTGGTTTACACAAACACACGGTTTACACAAACTATTGACTTGAAATCCGAAAGGTGTTAATTTTCTCATAAATCATTTGGTCAAGGAGGCAAAAGAATTTAATGAATGTCCAGAACTTAAGCGGCAATATGCAGGGAGGTTTGTGGAGTATGATTTTGGGCGCAGGCATTATGGTAAAGTTTGTGCTTATCGTACTGCTTGCTTTTTCTGTTTTGTCGTGGGCAATAATTATATACAAATATCGCATCTTAAAGAAGATGGAAAAAGAATCAGGCGCATTTCTGGAATTTTTCTGGTATAAGAAACAGTTTTCCACGATATTTGCCGCTGCCGCAAATTACAGATTTACGCCGCTTGCAAGGCTTTTTGCCGCAGGTTATAACGAGCTTCTGCAGGCAAGGACGCAAAAAAAGGAGAATATCCAGTTTAGCATCGGCGAGACGGACAGTATCCAGAGGGCATTAAAAAAGGCAATGTCCAATGAAATAAGTAGGATGGAGAAGGCTGTTTCATTTCTTGCCACCACAGGCAACACTGCGCCGTTCATCGGTCTTTTTGGCACAGTGTGGGGCATAATGAATTCGTTCAGCGGCATAGGATTAAAAGGGTCGGCCAGCCTTGCGGTGGTTGCGCCCGGCATATCAGAGGCGCTTATTGCAACAGCTATTGGCCTTGTTGCGGCCATACCTGCGGTGGTTGCGTATAATCATTTTGTAACAAGGATTAACAGGATGGCAATTGAGATGGAAAACTTTGCAGGCGATTTTTTAAATATTGTGGAAAGGGAGCTTGAAAGAGAAAGAAGATGATAAAAAGATGATTGCACAGATTAGAAAAACAAATTACACAGATTGCAGATACGGCAAATTCAGTGTTATTAAATCTGTGTAATCGTATTTTAAAAATCTGTGTAATCTTGACAAGGTAATTATGATTGACCTTTCAAGGCCAAAACAGCGGACTGTGCTGTCTCAGATAAATATTACACCATTTGTAGATGTAATGCTGGTTCTGCTCATTATATTTATGGTTACGGCGCCCATGCTTCAGGAAGGGCTGGATGTAAGTCTGCCAAAGGTAAAGGCAGCCGGATTTTCATCAGAAGATGAGCCTTTGGTGATAACAATAAATAAAGAAGGCGCTATGTTCATAAACAAAAATAAGATACCCATTTCTGATCTAAAAGAGAAATTAGAAAGGATTTATCAAACAAGGCAGTGGAAAGGGGACAAGATAGTTCTTTTAAAGGCAGATAAAGAGGTGTTTTATGGTAGTGTAGTTGCGGTAATGGCTGAGATAAGAAAGGCAGGCATAGAAAAGGTTGGCATGATGACAGAGCCTGTTGAGGAAAAGTAGGTGGCGGCCGGATGTTATAACGAGGAAGAACAACTTTCAGATTTCGGCTTCACAATAGCAATCTCTGTTTTTCTGCATATTGTTTTTATAGCCTTCATATTTTTGCTTGCCAACGATAGATCTACAATAAAAATTACAACGTCCATCTACACAGTTGACCTGATGTCGCCGGGGAAAACAGCAGTTTTCCCAGAGGCTCGGGCAAATGGTGAGGCCTTAAAAAAAGAGAGGCCTCAAACTGATGTTATTTCCAAATCGGTTCGACAGGCTAACGATAAGGATGTTTCAAGACCTGCTGTAAAAGAAAAGGCCATTGCCTTAAAAAAGGAGAAAGAGCTTTCCTTAGACGAGGCAATTAAAAAGATACAGAAACGGGTGGAAAAAAGAGAGGCAGAAGAGGCTGTAAACAAGACAATAGAGGAATTGCAAAATAAGCAGCTGGAAAAAAAGATTAAGGAAATCAGGGAGAAGGTTGTTCATAGGCAAGTTACTGTAAAGCCAATTAAAGAAAAGACGGAAGGCGTGGGGAAAATGCAACAAGGCAGCGCAGTGAAACGCATTGAAAAATCAGAGGAAAAACAGGGCACCGGTATAAATACAGGGACAATGCAACAGGGCGTAGCAGCGAAAAACATTGAAGAGTTAGAGAAAAAATATTTTAAACTTGTAGAGGAGATAATCACCTCCAAATGGAATTATACCGGTGATTTAAAAGAAGGAGAAGTTGTTGTAATAACCGTAATCATAGATAAGACCGGACACCTTGTCAAAAGCTATGTTGAACAGTCATCTGCCAATTCGATACTTCTTCAATCAGCTATCAGGGCAATAGAAAAGGCAGCGCTTTTATTTCCTTCATTCCCTCCCGAATTAGGGAAAAAAGATTCATTGGAAATAGGCGTTGCTTTCCGGCGTGATGAAAATAACCAAGGGTATGACATTGATTAATAGATATTGTCTGTTAATAATCGTTTCATTTATTGCTTTGTTTCCGCATCATGGCCACACAAAAGTTTATATAGATATAAATACCCCTGCCGGCAAAAAGCTTCCTATTGCGATTACTGATATAAAAAACATTAGCGGGTTGAGCGGACAGCCTGATGCCGGTGGCCTGTCTGCCGCGCTGACGGCACAGGCAGGCCTTCTGCGGGATGTAATTATGCATGACCTGGAGTTTTCAGGCCTGTTTAATATAATTGATAAAAAGGCATACATAGAGGATCAGAATAAAAGGCTTGATGATATAGATTTTAAAGATTGGCGTGTTATAGGCGCGGAGGCCCTGATAAAGGGCATCTTTATAGCAGAGGAAGATAATCTGACAGTGGAATTAAAACTCTACGACACCTTCCAGGCAAAGATGCTTGTGGGACGGAGATATATCGGGAAGAAGGGCAATATCAGGGTTATAGCCCACAAGTTTGCCAATGAGGCAATGGAGGCGATGACAGGCGAAAAGGGGATATTTAACACAAAACTTTTGTTTATTTCAAACATATCCGGCAATAAGGAAATTTATTTGGCTGATTACGACGGCTATAATTTAAGGCAGATTACAAGAAATAACTCCATCAACCTCTCTCCCAGATGGTCGCCTGACGGTAAGAAAATCTTATATACATCTTACAAGGAGGGTCAGCCGTATGTGTATATACTGGAGATTGCGACCGGCAGAGAAATAAGGCTCTCCAATCAGCCGGGCATAAATATAGGCGCAAGGTGGTCGCCTTCCGGAAAAGAGATAGCCCTTACCTTAAGCAGGGATGGAAGCCCTGAGCTTTATATACTTGAACTTGATGGAATGAAGTTCAGGAGGCTTACAAATAACTGGGCAATAGATGTTTCGCCCAGTTGGTCGCCTGATGGAAAGAGGCTTGTATTTGTATCTGATACAGGTGGAAATCCTCATATCTATATGATACACTCTGACGGCACCGGACTTGTCAGGCTTACTTATGAAGGAAAATATAATGCCTCGCCTGCATGGTCGCCAGGGGGAGATAAGATTGCATTCGCAAGGATGAATGGAGGACGTTTTGATATATGGGTGATGAATGCCGATGGAACAGGGCAGGTTCAGCTTACAGCGGACAGCAGAGATAATGAAGACCCTTCATGGTCGCCTGACAGCAGATTCATAGCCTTTACATCCACAAGGGGCGGCGGCGCTGCCCGCATTTATATTATGCGGAAAAATGGAGAGAATCAGAAACTAATAACCTATGACAATGGTGAAAAGGGAGGCTCAGCCGCTTCTCCTGCATGGTCTTCGTATTTAGAATAAAAAGACCGTAGGGGAGGAGACCTTAAGGGTTGCCCTACATCTACATGAATGCATTTTCGGAGCAAAAACTCAAACCTAAAGGTTTGAGCTACAAGATGTAACTCAAGGCTTTAGCCTTGAAGAGATAAAGGAGGGAAAAATGAAGAGGCATAGTCAGACAATATTTGTATTGTCAATAACAGCAATGTTTTTTGTAGTCACCGGGTGCATGGATATTGTAAAGACAGAAGAGGGTATTGAGAAAAAAACAGAGCCGTCAACTGCAGAGCAAACCGCACAGCCTAAGGAGGAAAAGGCTGTTGCCGGTAAAGAAGAGGCCGCTGGGACAATAAAGGAAGAGAAGGTTGAGGAGCAGTCAATAAAAGAATCTCCCCTGTCTGCGCAGGTTGAGGCAAAGGCAGATGCAAGAGATGAACTTGCCGCAATGACAGAAAAAGAGGGAGGACTGGCAGCCGTATATTTTGAGTTTGACAGCTCTACTGTCAGGGATGATATGAAGCCTGCTTTGGATAAAAATACAGAATGGCTCAGGAAAAGACAGGATGTCAAGGTAGAGATTCAGGGACATGCTGATGAGAAGGGAACAAATGAATATAATATTGCGCTTGGTGAAAGAAGGGCGCAGGGCATTAAAAAATATCTTGCGGACAGCGGGATAAACGAGGCAATATTATCCACCATAAGTTATGGCGAAGAAAGGCCGGCAGACCTTGGCCACACAGAAGAGGCATGGGCAAAGAACAGACGGGTAGAGTTTGTAATTATAAAAAGGAAGTAGTCTTTATTAAATAACTTGTTAATACCTTGCTTTGAAAAAATGAGTGAGAAGATAGGCAAATCTGGTATGGCGGAAGACCAGTCAAATAGATTGAGAAGATTTAAGGATGTTGCCAAGAAGGCGCTAATGTCAAATATGCATAGCAGGAGCATAATTTTATATCTGCTTTTGCCTTTATTATATGTTTCAGGCTGTATAGCAATTGAATCTAAAGACTATCCTGTTAAAAAGGATATTAACATCCTGAGGCAGGATTTGACCACGCAGCAGCAAAGAATTGACTCTCTTCTCGAGGCAATAAAAAAGGAGACCGCAGGCATAGAACAAGAAGTCAGAAATCAGAAGTCAGAAATCGTAAGAATAGATGAATATGTTCAAAAGGGGAGGGCGGATGTCAATGTGTCTGCTGACAGGATTAGAGAAGACATAGCTTTTCTTCGCGGAAAATTTGAGGAAGTGGACCATGCAGTAAAAAAGGCAAATAAAGATACTGTTGCAGTACAGGAAAAGATAGACTCTAAACTCCAAACTCATAACTCCGAACTCAATAACAGACTGTTATCCCTTCAGAACCAACTTGCTGCGCTGGGAAAGAGGCTTTCATCTCTGGACGAAAAGGTTGTATCATTGGAACATGCAAGGGCATCGTCTATGTCGGAAGAGGTCCGGAACCAAGCCGATCTGCCTGCGCAAGCCGATAAACAGGAGGCAGAACCTCCAAAGCCGGATGAATTATACAATGAGGCAATGAAGCTTACAAAGGACAAGGATAATTCCAATGCCCTTCTCCAGTTTGGCAGATTTTTATCCCTTTTCCCAGGCCATGTCCTTGCCTCCAATGCCCAATACTGGACAGGCGAGATATACTATAGACAGAAAGATTACGAGCGGGCTGTGCTTGAGTTTAACGAGGTTTTAAAAAAATATCCAAAGAGCAATAAGGTTCCTGCTGCGCTGTTAAAGCAGGGGATGGCCTTTTCTGAACTCGGAAATAAAAAAGAGGCAAGGCTTGTTCTGGAAAAGGTCGTGGATAAATACCCAAAAACAGAAGAGGCAGACAGGGCAAAAAAGATGTTGAGGGAGGTGAAATAATATGACAGAAAAAACACTTTTAATAGTTGATGACTCGCCAACCATCAGGCAATTGGTAAAAAATACTGTAGTGGCAGGCGGCCTGTTTTCAAAGGTTTTTGAGGCAGAAGACGGCATGGAGGCATTGAAAATTTTTTTTAAAAATAAGGTTGACTTTGTTATCACAGATGTAATGATGCCAAAGGTTGACGGTTATAAGTTTATATCTGCGATAAAGGAGAGCGAGGATGGCAAGGATTGCCCGGTGATAATGCTCAGCGCAAGCAGGAAAGAGGTTGTTGATAAGATAAAGGGGCTGCATATAGGGGCAAGCGATTATCTATTAAAGCCATTTGATCAGAGTGAGCTTCTGGCAAGGATAAGAGTTTTTCTAAAAATACAGGAATTGCAGAATGACCTGAAGGAGAAAAATGTACTGCTGGAAAAACTGTCGGTAACCGACGAACTCACAGGTCTTCACAACAGGAGATATTTCTATGACCATATAAAGATGCATGTGGCTCTGGCAAAACGTCATGAGTATCATATCGGCTGCCTTATGATAGATATAGACCATTTTAAAAATATAAACGACACTTATGGGCATGATGTTGGAGATAAGGCGCTGAAGGGGTTGACCCGTCTTTTGAAGGACGGGATAAGAGACGGGGAGGTTCTTGCAAGATTCGGCGGCGAGGAGTTTATTGTATGCCTGTGCAGGGCAGACAAGAACGGGGCGATTGCCGCCGCAGAGAGGATGAGAAAGGCGGTGGAAGGCGCCAACCTTTTAAATGATGTTAATAATCCTCTAACGGTAACCATCAGCGTAGGTATCGCTACATATCCACAGGAAGGATTAAAGAATTCGGATGATATAACAAAGGCGGCTGATAAGGCGCTTTACTATGCTAAAAGGACAGGGAGAAACAGGGTTGCGGTATATTCTGATATAATAGCGTCATCCAATGAAGGAAAGGAGGTGTGTGATGAAAGAAGTTAGGAGTCAGAAGTCAGAAGTTACAGGTCACAAGTCACAAGTCACAAGTCACAAGTCCGGTGTCTGGTGTCTGGTGACGGTATTTTTACTGTTCATTGTCTTGGCGGGCTGCGGCATAAACAAAGATATCTATCAGAAGACAGTGGAGGAGTCCGAGGCAAGAAAGGCCGGTATGGAGCAGGCGCAGAAAGAGATTGCGAGGCTGCAAGATGAGAATCAACAGCTAAAAAACAAGATTGCTGAGTTATCAAAGCAGATTGAAGAACTGAGTGCCGCAAAGGCGGGCATGGAGCAGGCGCAGAAAGAGATTGCGAGGCTGCAAGATGAGAATCAACAGCTAAAAAACAAGGTTGCTGAGCTGTCAAAGCAGATTGAAGAACTGAGTGCCGCAAAGGCTGGTATGGAGCAGGCGCAGAAAGAGATTGCGAGGCTGCAAGATGAGAATCAACAGCTAAAAAACAAGATTGCTGAGTTATCAAAGCAGATTGAAGAACTGAGTGCCGCAAAGGTGGGTGTGGAGCAGGCACAGAAAGAGATTGCGAGGCTGCAAGAGGAGAATCAACAGCTAAAAAACAAGGTTGCTGAGTTATCAAAACAGATTGAAGAACTTACTGCCGCAAAAGAAGTAGTTTCGCATACGCAGCAGAAACTCAGCCAGAAGACAGAAGAAGAGCTTGAAGCAAGAAATGCAGATATGGAGCAGGCGCAGAAAGAGATTGCGAGGCTGCAAGATGAGAATCAACAGCTAAAAAACAAGGTCGCTGAGCTGTCAAAGCGGATTGAAGAACTAATCGCCGCAAAAGAAGAAGAGATTAATGCCCTGAAAAAGGAGAGGGAGGGGCTTTTAAGCAAGGTCGAGTATCTTAATAAAGAGGTGGAAAGGCTGAAGATAAAGGCCGGCGAGCTCTCCGCTGAAAAGGAAAAGGAACTTGCGGGTGTAAAGAGCGCCTATGAAAACCTGATGAAAGAAATGAAAGAGGAGATAGACAAGGGAGAGATAAAGATTACCCAGGCCATTGACAGACTTTCGGTAAATATGGTTGAGAAGATACTTTTTGACTCCGGCAAGGCAGAAATAAAACCGGAAGGCCTTAAGATCCTCGGCAGAGTTGGGAATATATTAAAGGGGATAATCGACAAGCAGATAAAGATAGAAGGGCATACGGACAATGTAAAGATAGGCCAGCGCATAAAAGAGAGGTATCCGACAAACTGGGAGCTCTCTACAGCAAGGGCAACAAATGTTGTGCGGTATCTTCAGGATAAGGTTGGCATTGATCCAAAACTTTTATCTGCCGCCGGATATTCAGAGTATAAGCCTATTGCCGCCAATGATACGACAGATGGGAGGGCGCAGAACAGGAGGATGGAAATAGTGCTTCTGCCGCTGGATTTGGTGAATGTTGTGGAGGAGTTGAAGAAAAAGTAGTTGCCCATTTATGGGCGTATCTGCTTATCTTTAATTAAAAAACGCCGATGAATCGGCAACTACTAAATGAAACCAGATGTAGTTATTACTAAGTGCAATGATTATATCAATGAGGAGGTTTACAGGATAGTAAAGGAGTCTGTGGACCTCCTCGGCGGTATAGGGGCATTCGTAAAAAATGGCGAACAAATCCTTTTAAAACCAAACCTCCTTTCTGCAAAACCTCCTGATGCAGCCGTAACAACCCATCCTGCGGTAGTAAGGGCAGCGATACAGCTTGTAAAAGAGGCTGGGGCAACCCCTGTTGTAGGCGATAGCCCGGGCATTGGCAGCGCTCTTAAGGTTGCTCAAAAATGCGGGATTGCGGCAGTTGCGAAAGAGTTTGGAGTAGAGATAATAAACCTTGCCCAATCTATAAGTGTGGAAAATCCTAATGGGAAAACCTTTAAAAGACTTGAACTGTCAAAAGAGGCAATAGAGGTTGACGGCATAATAAACCTTCCGAAGCTTAAGACCCATGCCCAGATGTTTTTGACCCTTGGCGTAAAAAATATGTTTGGCTGTGTTGTCGGCGCAAGGAAGCCGCAGTGGCATATGGCGGCAGGTGTTGACACTTATGCCTTTGCAAGGATGCTTATTGATACATATTTATTTCTAAAGCCCAGACTGACAATAGTTGACGGCATCGTAGGTATGGAGGGAAATGGGCCGGGAAGCGCTGGCGACCCAAGAAGGCTCGGCCTTATATTTGCAGCAGTGGATTGCATAGCCCTTGACAGGGTTATAACAGAGGTCTTGGGCGTTGAGGCAAATGCCCTTCTTACGACAAAGGTTGCAGAAGAAGATGAAATTGGAATAACAGACATAAACGAGATAAATATCCTTGGAGAGGGAATAGAAGATGTTAAGATTCATGATTTCAAATTTCCCCCGCTTGCGAGCATAGAATTTAAGCTTCCATTCGCGCTTCACAATTATCTAAGGAAGCCGCTTACATCAAGGCCTTCAATAGACAATAAAGAATGTACGCTATGCAATATGTGTGTTGATATCTGCCCGCTGGGGATTATGACAAAAACAGATAAAATCAATATTGACTATGATAAATGCATACGATGCTTCTGCTGTCTGGAGATATGTCCTGAAGGGGCCATAACGGTAAAGGATGGCTGGCTGAAGAGGATAATAAGCAGTTTGTAATAGAAGTTTGTAGCTTGCCCATTTATGGGCGTCTTTAAAAAAGCCGATAAATCGGCAGACTACATATATTTAAGGAGGATAAGGGGAATGAAGGTATCATTATTAAATCTCAAGCTCCAGTATCAGGGCATACGGGAAGAGGTGTTAAAAGAGATTGAGAAGATCTGTGATAATCAGTCGTTTATCCTTGGAGAAAATGTAAAGGCATTAGAGCAGGAGATAGCTAAGTATTGCAATGCAAAATTTGCCATTGGCGTCGCTTCCGGAACAGACGCCATATTATTGCCGCTTATGGCTGCCGGCATTGGCGCCGGAGACAGGGTCATTACCACGTCATATACATTCTTTGCCACAGCAGGCTCAATTGCAAGGCTTAATGCAATTCCTGTTTTTGTCGACATAGAGCCTGATACATACAATATTGACCCGGACAAATTGGAGGATGTTATAAAAAAACAGTCCGCTGCTCAAAGGCCGCGGCTCAAGGCCATAATCCCTGTTCATCTTTATGGCCAGTGCGCTGAAATGGAGCCTATCATAAAAATAAGCAAGAAATATAAACTCGCTGTTATTGAAGATGCTGCTCAGACTATCGGCGCAACATATAAAGGAAAGATGGCAGGTTCTATAGGCGATTTCGGGAGCCTTTCATTTTATCCTTCAAAAAATCTCGGTGGTTTCGGAGACGGCGGCATGGTGACTACAAATAATGAGAAACTATCAGAAAAGGTCAGGATATTAAGGGTGCATGGAAGCAAGCCAAAATACTATCATAAAATGGTAGGTATAAACAGCAGGCTTGATGAGCTGCAGGCTGCTGTGTTAAGGATAAAGCTGAAACATCTTGAGGCATGGACAAATAAGAGGATAGAAAGGGCTGAGAGATATGATACGCTTTTTAAACATGCCGGTCTGTCAGATATAGTATCTCTTCCGGTAAGGCGCGCATACAACCGTCATGTGTTCAATCAATATATTGTAAGGGTTAAAAAGCGTGATGCATTAAGAAATTATCTGGCAAAAGAAGGCATAGGCACAGAAATATATTATCCAGTTCCATTGCATCTGCAGCAGTGTTTTAAGTATCTTGGATACAAAAAAGGAGCCTTCCCTGCATCTGAGAAAGCCGCAAGGGAAACACTGGCATTGCCTATTTATCCTGAACTTGTTTTAGAAGAGCAGGAATATGTTGTGAAGAAGATTGCTGAGTTTTACAGGAAATAAACATTGACTGCCGAAAGCGCGATGTGATACTGAATTACATTCAAATACTAAGAAAGTTGAGGTGAAGAATGGAGAAAGATATAGAAAATTATTTTTCGGAGTTTAAAAACACATTATCAAAGATTCAGGTTGCTGACGGAAATAACAAGGCTATTGATTTGATAAATGGGTTAGAGGCAGCAATAAATCTGATTATTTCTCAGACCTCAAAAGGCAATAAAATCATATTTATTGGCAATGGCGGAAGCGCTTCTATAGCAAGTCATCAGGCTATAGACTTTTTTAAAAACGGCGGAATGCGCGCCATCTGTTTTAACGATTCATCGCTTTTAACATGTTTGAGCAATGATTTTGGGTATCAATATATATTTGAAAAACCAATTGAGATGTTTGCTGATAATGGAGATATACTGGTCGCCATAAGCAGTTCAGGCAAATCTGAGAATATAGTAAGGGGTGTGGATGCCGGCAGAAAAACCGGTTGTCATATAATCACAATGTCAGGTTTTAAACCCAATAATCCCCTTCGCAGCAAGGGTAAAATAAATTTCTATGTGCCATCGGATTCCTATGGTTATGTAGAGATTGCCCATCTTATCTTGTGCCATAGCATGGTGGAT
The DNA here is from genome assembly GCA_030690165.1 of Deltaproteobacteria bacterium. NCBI lineage: Bacteria > Pseudomonadati > Myxococcota > Myxococcia > Deltaproteobacteria bacterium. Next base: position 72,803 of record JAUYHF010000042.1, read on the forward strand.
ATGATTGTGGCTGAAAAGCAGATGAAATTACAGCCTGCATGATTATTAATCCTGGCGCAAAATAAATGACATTAAAACAGCATACGATTCAGGCATCCAAAGGGGTAAAGTGTTATCCTGTTCCTGAAAGGGAGTTTTGGAATGTATGATCTAATTTTAATATCGCCTATAAATACTCAACTCGGAAGATTTAAAAGATTTGTGCCCCGGAGTGTGCCGATCGGAATAGGTATCCTTGCCGGTTTTCTGAGGAAGCAAGGATTATCAGTTAAAATAATAGACCAGGAATTGGTAGATATTAATATCAATACAATAAAAGATATTCTTGAGCAGTGTAAAAAGCCGCATATTATCGGCGTCAGTGTTATGACTGCCAATGTGGCCAGCGGCTACAGGATAGCGGAACTGATTAAATCGGTTGATAAAGAGGCGGTGGTTGTATTTGGCGGAATACATGCTACGGTTATGCCTGAGGAGATTCTTCAAAATGGCAATATTGATTTTATTGTTAAAGGTGAGGCGGAATATACATTTCTGGAGCTTATTCGGCAGATTCAAGGCGGTTCACTCGAACGAGATAAGTTGGAAAATATCGGCTTTGTAGAAGACGGAAAGATAGTTTACACAAAAACCTCGACCAAAATGGTTGATGTAAATGAAGTGCCGATGTTTCCTTATGATATGTATGACCCGTCTCAATATAATCTGGGTTTTATTCTAACTTCAAGGGGATGTCCATTTGATTGTATCTTTTGCAGCCAAAGGGTTATTACGAAAAGAAGCTACAGATATACTTCGTCGGAACGGGTTATAGAAGAGCTTGATTATTTAATCAATGAGTTAAAGCAGCCTAATATCACATTTTTTGATGATTATTTTACCGGAAATAAAAAAAGGGTATTTGAGTTGTGCGAGATGATACAGAAAAGGGGTTTTCATAAGAAGGCATCTTTTGGGG
>JAUYHF010000043.1 GCA_030690165.1 Deltaproteobacteria bacterium
ATGAATGAGTTAATCACCTGCGGCAATATATTTAATATATCCCCTGCCATCATGCCAACCTGCCCCTTTTCCTTTGCCGCCTCATCCCCTGCCAATCCATGCAGATATACCCCTATCCTTGCGGCATCAATATGGCTGTAACCCTGCGCTATAAAACCGCCTATCATACCGGAAAGAATATCGCCTGTTCCTGCTGTTGCCATGCCGGGATTTCCTGTGGGATTTATGAAAATTCTGCCTGACGGCTCTGCAATGACTGTCCTTGCGCCTTTCAGCGCCACAATAACATTATTCTCTTTAGCGAATCTTGATGCTATACCAATCCTGTCTTCCTGAACATCCTTTACTGTCATACCAACGAGCCTTGCCATCTCTCCGGGATGAGGCGTAATAACAACAGGCGCCTTTGCCTTTTTTAAAATCCTCACATCGCCAGCCAGACAATTTACAGCATCTGCATCAATGACCAAAGGAATTTTAGATTCCGTTATAAGCCTTAAAACAAGCTTCTTCACAGGCTCTGAGACTGTAAGTCCGGGGCCAATAATGACAACCTTTTTATCCCTGATAAATGATATTATACTTCCCAATGCCTCATACCCCAGCACACCAGATGTTGATTCAGGCAATGGATATGTCATAACCTCTGTAAGTTTTTTTGCCATAATTGGATTCAGGCTTTTTGGAATACCCAGAGTAACAAGGCCAGCCCCTGCCCTCATAGCGCCAACAGATGTCATGGCAGCGGCGCCTGTCTTGCCCGTAGAACCGGCCAGAACAAAGACATGGCCAAAAGTCCCTTTATGGCTATTGCCGCGCCTCGGCCTCAAAAGTTTTTTAATGCCTTCAAAATCAAGAAGCTCCCATAGTATCCTCTCGTCTTTTAGCAGTTCTGCCGGCATACCGATGTCAACTGTCTCAACCCTTCCTGCATAATCTGCGCCAGGATATATCAGAAGCCCTATCTTAGAAATTGCCATTGTTGCTGTAATTGTTGCCTTTACACAACTGCCAAGAACCTTGCCATTTGAAGCATCAAGGCCAGATGGAATATCAACTGAAACAACCGGTTTATTCAAGTTGTTTATAAAACCTATCACCTTTTGATGAATCCCCTTTACAGGAGATGAAAGCCCTGTGCCAAAGATTGCATCTACAATTAAAGCAGAGTGCCTTATATTGCTTCTATATTTTTCAATCCCTCTCATTGACAAAATTTCTATTATCTCTCCACCCATCCTGCCCCATATATTCATATTTACCTTTGCATCGCCCTTTACATCCGATTTTTTTGCAAGCAGATAAACAACAACCTTAAAACCCTTATTGCTCAAATGCCTTGCCGCAACAAACCCATCGCCGCCGTTATTGCCTTTGCCTGCAAAGATAGAAACATTTTTGCCTTCGTAGGGGAGGGGCTTGTCCCCTCCCGTAAGGCCGCCAAAATCTCTTTCAATAATCCCAACAACACCCCTGCCAGCATTCTCCATAAGCACAAGACCGGGAATGCCATATTTCTTTATGGCAATTTCATCAAGCCGCCTCATTGTAGCTGCATCAACAATTTTCATGGTTTGAAAAAAAATATCACACTCCACATGGTTTTGCAATTTTAAAGCAGGAAAGTAGAAAATCTTGACACTGCACACAGTCTGTTTATAATAGTGCCAGTTGTATGGGTATAAAGAATAAGTATAAATAATGAATGTTGGACTCGGGAGTGGACTTCCCCCGAATTTAAGGACACTAAGTTAGGTTAGGCTACCATAGATTCGAGCTCATAAGATACTGGAGAAAGATACCCCAGTGTTGAGTGACGTCTCTTTCGATTATAGAATATTTCAATATAATTAAAAATAC
>JAUYHF010000044.1 GCA_030690165.1 Deltaproteobacteria bacterium
TTACAGCCATATTGATGCCGCAAGGATAGGGGTATATCTGCATGGATTGGCAGGGGATGAGGCGGCAAAGGAAAAGGGGCAGGTTGGCATGATGGCAGGGGATATATTAAATATATTGCCGCAGGTGATTAACTCATTCATGTAGTTGCCCATTTATGGGCGTTTTCAAATGCGTTGATAAATCAGCAACTACAAGATACGCCGATAAATCGACAAACTGCATGGTATACCGGGGGAAGTTGGTGAGTAAAAAAAAAGAGGTTTTTCGAACATCTTCTCCGCAAGAAACTATGGAGCTTGGCAGGAAGATAGGCGAGGGGCTTAAGGCAGGGGATGTGATAGCTCTTATCGGAGAACTTGGCGCAGGCAAGACCGTATTTACGCAAGGACTGGCGCAGGGATTAGGGGTGACAGGATATGTAAAAAGCCCCTCATTTACCATAGTGAATAAATACGAGGGAAGGCTCCCTGTTTATCATCTTGACCTTTACCGCCTTGGCGATATAAATGAGATACACGAACTTGGTATAGAAGAATATTTCTATAGTGACGGAGTTACCATCGTAGAATGGGCAGAAAAGGCCATTCCGCTTTTACCGGCAAGATATTTGTTGATAAGATTTTTTTATACAGGGGAAAAGACGAGAAAGATAGAAGTAACACAACCATAGTATTTTTTTATTGACAAAAACTACCATAATAGCTATCTTAATGTCAAGTAGCTATATTACGGAGGTACTATGAAAACTATGACTGCCAGGGATTTAAAAAATCATACCGGTGAAGTAATGAAGGCTATTGCAAAGAGAGAGGAAGTTGTCGTAACGTTCAGGGGAAGGCCTGCTGCGGTTATACTCCCTTTCGAAGAGACTAAGAAAAAGGCGCGTATGGAAATAAGACCTTTTGAAGAGGCATGGGAAGATATAGAAGATGCTTTAAAAAGGACAAAACCGGCGTTTAGATCATGGCAGGAAGGCATACAATGGTCAAGAAAGCGTATGTAGCCATCATTGACAGCAATGTCTTTATCATAGACCTGCGATACCAAGGCGACAGAAACTTTGCCGTCAACAGCAGATTCCTGAAGCTGGTCGCTGCAAGGCGGTGCGGCGTTGTATCTCTTGTCAATCTTCTTGAGATAGTTGGGATATTATCCTTTAACCTGAATGAGAGACAGTTGCTGGAGTTCTACGGATACTTTCCACGCAGATACAATATAGAGGTAGTTCCGTCCATCTCCCTTGATGCCCATCTGCCTGAGTTGAAAATAAAAGATATTATGGATGTCATGACGCTCAAAGCAAGTTTCGGCGACACCCTGACCATCGCTTCAGTGGCATCGTATATTCCCCACGCCTCGTATTTTGTGACATGGGATAAGGAGCATTTTAGCGGAAAGATGAACGCAGAGGTTATAACGCCGGCGGAATTTTTGAGACGGTGATATGACATAAATATGATTGAACTCTATTCACCGGCAAATGCCATAGAACTGGCGTTTAATAAAATAAGAATGATTCTTGAAGTTTTGTTGTTTGGGTGGTTTATACCTGGCAATAGTAAGCAGGAAACAATGAAAGAGTGATTTTTACACAGGGGAAAAGACGAAGAAGATAAATGTTGAGTGGACAGGTAAGGCAGGTAAGGTTTGAATATTATAAAGAAAACTCCAGATTGCAAAAGCTAAAACTACCTTTCCAATTTCACGCCCATCTTTAAAGCAACTTTGGCAAGGGTCTTGTCCGAGCAGAGGAATTTGGCGCCGTGAAGGTTGTGGGCTACTGAAAGATGGATAGAATCCAGTGTCTTAATGCCATACTTGCCGCCAAACTCCCTTATCAGGTCGGCAGCCTTAAAATAGTGCCTGTCATCAACAGTAATTACCTCCATCTGTCCTGTCTGGAGGTCGTCAAGAAATGTATTCCATATAACAGTTTCCTTCTCTTTTTCAAGTTCGCGCATTCTCACTTTTTTTGATAAGGCGGAGGCCATCTCCACAATAGTCAGGCTGGAGATGTATATCCGCCCGGATTGAAGCAAAATAGCCTCTACTTTGTCGCTGTCAGGTTCAGGATAGTAAAATTTAACCAGAGAGCTGGTGTCAACAAATAGAGATGACATTAATATGCCTCCTCTTTTCTTGATTCGGCGACAACCTCTGACAATGGCCTCCCCTTTGCAATAATTAAAGCCCTTAACTCTTTATGGCTCTCCAGATTGCGTCTTGCCTTGTTCTTTATAGGCTTGATTATAGCAATGGGTTCATTCCTTTTAGAGATAATAATTTCTTCCCCCTTTTCTACTTTTGAAAGGTATTCTGTAAGATGCTGGCGCGCCTCTTTTATCCCCGCAGTAATCATAAAATTACCTCCATGTGCATTATGACTACCAGTGTACACATGATTGTGTTATCTGTCAAGAAATGTTTTACAAGGGTAATCCTATTTTTTACACAGGGGAAAAGACGAGGAAGATAGAGGTTTATAAAACTACTCAATTATGAAGGGTGGGGGATGTTTTGTTTTGGAATGCCTAAACTGCGCAATGGCTATCAGCAATCCGTTATAAGGGGCTTATTAGACAATTTTCTTATAAATATGGGAAGCATCGCGTTGTTATTCTCCCTCTGTATTTCCATTTCTACACAACCTTAATGATGCGTTGGATTGCTAATTAGCTCTTCTCTCAGCATGGGAATAAGTTTTTCCAAAATCTTTATACATGGGGCAAGCACTTCAATTTGATCTTGTGAATAACTTTTGCTACCATGAAATGTATTGCAACGAATTGCATGTATGAACTCAAGTATCGCTTCCGCTTTTTTCTTTTCATCGCATGATGTCATTTTTTTCAAAAGTATCTCGTCGGCTTGTCGGTCTCCCACCATATCAGGAGCTTTGAGAAGCACATAAAATGAACCATTTTCTAATATATCCATCAAATTATTGATAGCGCTATTTGTGTTTATAGTGCTTGTCAAATTTTGTATAATAATTTTTGGATCAAGAAACTTTAGAAGATATCTTGTTGCGGCATTAGTATCTGGAAAATTGTTCTTTCCTGGTTCAGGCAACTTTAGCCTACCATCCTGCCACATCTTAAAGGTTGCTTCCATATACAGTTTATTATAGACAACGAACAGAGTGAAGAATTTATCAAAATAAGAGGCGAGGTCGTCTTGACTTAATTGTATTGCTTCAGCCTTCTCAAGCCAACGATCAATGAATGATTCAAATGAGTTAATGTCTAGTGATAATGTCATTTTTTCTTCATCGTTGCTTTTTTGCAGTTTCTGGGAATTTAAGAACTACTCCGCTCTTTAACCTGTGTTTTTGGTTCCGCATACTTTTGTATTTCTTAATGCGTTCTATTAAATCCCTAAGAAGCTTAAACCGTACTGGATGCCTGAGCCTATTAATGGCCCTTCGTTCAATATTATGGACTGCTTGTCGTGAAAGGTGGAAGTCCTTTTGGAACCCAATTTCTTGCAATGTTTTTGGTTCAGGCCAGACTAAGCCGTAGCGTAGAATAAGGATTTGTTCCTCTCGTGGAGTCAACGTACGGAGAACCTCGTGGATTCTGTTGCCAAATCCGACTCTATATTCGTGGAGCCATAGGAAAGCAAGGTCTACTGTTGGCTTCAGGTTGGCAACTTGACATAGAAGTAAAAAGCATCCAAAAGGTGCGTAAGACTCGGCAAGACGATGAACATCGCCATTGATAAGATCCAAATAAACTGCTATATTTTCCCCTTCGTCATACGAGTGTGTAAATTTCTCATTACAGTTCGGGCACTGTGATTCAACTTCATAGCGCATATACGACCTCCCTTATTGTTGGTTTATATCCGAACTTCTTCAAGAGATAAAAGGTCGCCCGGAGCAGATTTATATTTTTTGAGCCTTTTGTCCAACTTCTGCATATGGCTTTGAGGAACAGGCACTGCAGATTCATCCAAAGCAATACTATCCCATAGATCCTCAACCAACAGAATCTTTTCCGGTGTGCTTAATTTAGTGATTTCTTGAATGTTGCTTATACGCATTGCTTGTCTCCTTTCTTCGTGATTACTTAATAATACCATTTTTTTTGGCTTTGCCGTCAGGTCATTCAATCAGTGTGCATACTTTATGCGCCTACGCAGCCCAACGTAAAATTCAGCAGCGGCTATTAGCCATCCGCTGACGTGATTTGTTATATAAATAAATCAGTCTCCTTTTTAGTCTATAACCCGCCTGCTTAAACTCCTTTTTCACATCTTCCTCAGATATCTTGCTGGCAACTGATTTTTGGCCGCCTAAGCTGGTTTCACCTTGCCGGCTGGGTTATTGCTTGCGGGTAGTAAGCCCAAACAGCAGATACAGCGGGCAAAAGCTAAAGATACTGGTGACGACGAAGATGACGGCCAGAATGCCCAGGGCGATAGCCGCCAGTCCGGAAAGATTGCCGTTGATGTACAAAAGAGCGATTACAGCGGCAATCACCATTCGGATGATACGGTCCAGTGAACCCATGTTCTTGTTTAGTTTCATTGAGTTATCTCCTTCCTCGTTATTTATCGGGTGAGGGATTGAATGAGCATGGCCAACCCGATGACCAGCCCGATACAGATAAGACAGACCAGAACCAGTTTCAGCAGTTTATGTTTAGCGTTATCCATCTTTGCATGGTTTGACGTGACGCGGCCAGATGCCAAACATTTTTATATCACAATAGCATTTTTATCTGATTTTAGGTTAGATAAATAAACCTGTCAAGATAAAACAGGTTAGATAAAACAGGTTAGCATAGCAGTATTTTCTCTTTAAATATTTTTAAAAATATGTTACCTAACTTAAGCTATCGGGAAGTTGCAAGCTTAATGAATATAGGAGGCAAGATGCAGGAATTTGATATTGTTGTTATAGGCGGTGGGCCTGGCGGATATGTAGGCGCAATACGGGCTGCGCAAATGGGCGCGAAAGTAGCTCTTATTGAAAAGGATGCCCTCGGCGGCACATGCCTCAACAGGGGCTGTATCCCCACAAAGGCGCTTTATTATTCAGCAAAGACAATCGCCACTGTCAAAAAGGCCGCTGAATTTGGTGTAAATACAGGCGAGGTGGCCTTTGATATCGCAAAGGCTGTTGAGAGGAAAGACGATGTTGTAAAAAAACTTGTGGGCGGTGTTGGCCAGCTTCTAAAAGGAAACGGCGTTACAGTAATAAACGGAACCGGCTCTATTGAGGCAATCGGCAAGGTCAAGGTTGAGAAAAAAGACGGCACGGCCGATGTTATAACTGCAAAGAATATCATAATAGCTACAGGTTCCGAGCCGGCAATGATACCGGCATTTAATATTGACAGGGAGAATGTAATTACATCCACAGAGGCATTGAATCTTAAAAAACTTCCAAAGAGCATTTTGATAATCGGCGGCGGTGTGATGGGGTGCGAGTTTGCGAATATATTTGCGAAATTCGGCAGTTCTGTAAAAGTTGTGGAGCTTCTCCCTACTATTCTTTCTACAGAGGATAAACAGGTTGTGAAGACTATCGCAAAGGCATTTAAGGACGCAGGCATTGAGGTATTGACAGAGGCAAACGTTGAAAGTATTGTGGCAACAGCCGATGGCGTTAAGACAAGGCTTAAAGACGGTAAAGAATTTCTTACTGAAAAGGTTCTTGTTACCATCGGGAGGAGTTTCAATTCCACAGGCATAGGGCTTGAAAAGGCCGGTGTAGAGGTTGAAAAGGGGCGCATAAAGATAAATAATAAGATGGAGACTAATGTAAAAGGGATATATGCTATCGGCGATGTTACAGGGCAGATGCTCCTTGCGCATATTGCGAGCGCAGGCGCAATTGTTGCAGTTGAAAATGCGCTTGGCAAGGATAAATGGATGGATTATTCGGCAGTACCAGGAGGCATATTCACAGACCCTGAGATTGCAAGCGTTGGACTCAGAGAAAAAGATGCAGAGGCAAAGGGGATTAAGATAACTGTCGGCAGGTTCCCTTATGCTGCAAGCGGAAAGGCCCTTGCCATGGGCGAGACAGAAGGATTTATGCAGCTCATTACCGAAGAGGGAACAGACAGGGTGCTTGGCGCAACAATCGTGGGCGCGCATGCTACTGATTTAATAGGCGAGGTTGCGGTTGTGGTAAAAGGCGGTGGAAAATTAAAGCATATAACAGAAACCATCCACGCCCATCCGACCTTGCCGGAGATTGTTCTGGAGGCGGCAGAGGATGTGCATGGAATGGCGATACATAAAATAGGAAGGAGAAAATAATGGCTCTCATTGTTCAGAAATATGGCGGAACATCAGTCGGCAATGTGGAGAGGATCAGAAATGTTGCCATAAGGGTTGCGCAGACAAAAAAGAAAGGGCACAAGGTTGTGGTGGCGGTATCTGCCATGTCCGGCGAGACCAACAAATTAGTTGACCTTGCAAATCAGATGAAGGAGTTTCCCATAGGCAGGGAATACGATATGGTTGTGTCAACAGGCGAGCAGGTTACAATCGGGCTTTTGGCGCTGGCGCTTCAGGATTTGGGTTTTGGCGCAAAATCGTTTCTCGGCCATCAGGTGCCGATTATAACAGACAGCGCATTCGGCAAGGCAAGGATTGAGGAGATAGAAACCGGCGCTATATTGTCAGAACTTAAAAAAGGAAATATTGTTGTGGTTGCAGGATTTCAGGGTGTTGATAAGGAAGGGAATATAACAACACTCGGCAGAGGCGGTTCTGATACAACCGCTGTTGCCCTTGCCGCTGCGCTTAAGGCGGATGTGTGTGAGATATACACGGATGTGGAAGGCGTTTACACTACAGACCCGAATATCTGTCCTGATGCGAGGAAGTTGAAAAAGGTCTCTTATGATGAGATGCTTGAGATGGCAAGTCTCGGCGCAAAGGTATTGCAGACAAGGTCTGTTGAATTCGCAAAGAAATATAATGTCCCGATGATGGTAAAGTCGTCTTTTACCGATGCAGAAGGGACGCTTGTTACAAAGGAGGATAAAGATATGGAGAAGGTGATAGTTTCAGGCGTTACTTATAATAAAGACGAGGCAAAGATAACTATTGCAAAGGTGCCGGACAGGCCCGGGATTGCGGCAAGACTCTTTGCCCCGCTTACAAAGGCAAATATAAATGTGGATATGATTGTGCAGAATGTGAGCCACGACAGTCATACGGATTTGACATTCACTGTGTCAAAGGCGGATTTTAAAAAGGCGCTTCAACTGGTGGAAAAAACCGCCAAAGAGATGAAGGCAGGCAAGGTGCTTTCCGATACAAATATTGCAAAGGTCTCTATTGTGGGCGCAGGCATGAGAAGCCATGCAGGGGTTGCTTCAAAGATGTTTGAAACCATGGCAAAGGAAGGCATAAATATACAGATGATTTCAACATCTGAAATAAAAATATCCGCTGTGATTGACGCTAAATATACGGAACTGGCGGTAAGGACTTTGCATGATGCGTTTGGGCTTAGCAAGGGAGATGTGGAGGATGAGGGGTAAGATGACAGATAAAGTTTTAAATAGACTGAAGCATCTGACGGATAAAGAGAAGGCGGCTGTTCAGAGGTTTGAAACCGCAGTCAGGGATATGCTGTCTCATAATCTTATCCTGCTGGAAGTCTTTGGCTCAAAAGCGAGGGGAGATTACAAATCCGAATCGGATATAGATGTATTTGTGTTGGTTAAGAAGTTTAGTCCTGATGTTATGGAAAAGATAGCGGCAATATCATCGGAAATAAGTATAGAGCAAGGGATTTTGATATCCGCTGTGGTTTTGAGCGAAAGCGAGTATAATAACAACCGCGATGCAAATACTCTCTTTGTTCAGGAGATAGACAAGGACGGAATTATCCTCTATGCGGCATAGCAGCGGATTGGCTAAACATCGTCTTGAAAGGGCAAAAGAGCATTTCCAGTCTGCAAAGGAATTGCTTGCAAATAACCACCTTCTGGATTCAGTCAGCCGTTCCTATTACGCTGTATTTACCGCTGCCCGTGCTGTTCTTGCAACCGAGGATATGGATAGCGCCAAACATTCCGGCGTAATATCTCTTTTTGACAAGCATTTTGTCAAGACCGGCAAGATAAGCAGCGATGCAAGCAAAATTATCCATGAGGGCAAGGAGTATAGGGAAAAGGCGGATTATGCCGACTATCCGGAAATAACCAAAGAAATCGCAGAGAGTGAATTGGTCAAGGCAGAGAGGTTTATAAAAGAGGTAGAAAGTTATATTGAAAAATTGTTTGGTGGCGATAATGCAGGGAGTAGATAAATGAAAAAGACCAACATATCCAAACCATGGTCAGGTCGTTTTACAGAAGCAACAGATAAACTCGTTGAAGAGTTCAACGGCTCTATCTCTTTTGATAGGCGGCTCTACAGGCATGATATCATGGGCTCTATTGTCCATGCGCGGATGCTGGCAAGGGTTGGGATTATTGCGAAGAAAGAGGCGGGTAAGATTATAGCCGGTTTAAAGGCGGTTGAAAAAGAGATTGAGGCCGGCAGGTTTAAATTCACCTCCGATCTGGAAGATATCCACATGGCAATTGAAAAAAGACTTATGGAAAAGATCGGGCCTGTTGGCGGGAAGCTGCATACAGCAAGGTCTCGGAACGATCAGGTGGCGCTTGATATACGGTTGTATCTAAGGGACGAGATTAAAGAGATTCACCGTTCGATAAAAAATCTGCAAAAAACTCTGGCGGATGTTGCAAGGAAAAATCTTGATTGCATAATGCCGGGCTATACCCATCTCCAAAGGGCGCAGCCGCTCTTATTCAGCCATCATCTCCTTGCGTATTATGAAATGCTCAAGCGGGATTATGAGCGGTTCACCGATTGCTTTAAGCGGGTAAATGTCATGCCCCTCGGCGCAGGCGCGCTGGCAGGAAGTCCGTATCCTCTGGAAAGGGATTTTGTTGCAAAGGAGCTGGGCTTTTCAAGGCCGACGGATAACAGCATTGACAGTGTCAGCGATAGGGACTTCTGCATAGAGTTTTGCGCTGCGGCATCAATCCTGATGATGCACTTAAGCAGATTTAGCGAAGAATTGATTTTATGGTCTTCGCAGGAGTTTGGTTTTATTGAATTGTCGGATGCGTTTTCAACCGGCTCATCCATAATGCCGCAGAAGAAAAATCCTGATGTGCCTGAACTTGTGAGGGGCAAGACAGGCAGGGTTTATGGAAATTTGACGGCCTTGCTTACTGTGATGAAGGGTCTTCCTCTTGCGTATAACAAAGATATACAGGAAGACAAAGAGGCCTTATTTGATACTATAGATACTGTCAAAGACTGCCTCAGAGTATTTTCTCCCATGCTTGCTGCAATGAGGATAAATAAAGAGAGGATGCTTGATGCAACAAAGCACGGGTTTCTTACTGCAACGGATGCGGCGGATTATTTGGTTAAAAAAGGGATTCCGTTCAGGGAGAGCCACCATATCGTCGGTAGTATTGTCGCCTACTGCATCAAGACATCGCAAGGTTTGGAGGATTTGTCTCTTGATGAATGGAAGGGATTTTCCAAGATGTTTGATAAAGATATTAAAAAAGTAATTTCCGTAGAGGCATCGGCCAACAGCAGAAAAACAAAGGGCGGAACAGCGCTGGAGACTGTGAAAAAGAGGCTGAAGGAGATTGAGAGGGAGATGAAATGATAAACTGTAGTGGTCAGTGGTTAGTGGTCAGTGGTCAGAAACTAAAAAAGATTTTGGTGTTTTTCTTGCTATTCACTCTCCACTATTCACTGTCCACTGTAGTTATGGGTTGCGGCAAAAAGGCGCCGCCAAAGCCGCCTGCTGAGTCCGTTTCTCAGTGATGTTAAGGTAAGTAGGGTGGGCATAGCCCACCCTACTTGCTGAAAAATGTTATATTTTGACACATAAATTCAAATGGGAGGGGCATCATGAGGTCGAATGAAATCGTAAAAGAGATAGATAAGCTGGGCTTGTCGGAGAAACTGATATTGGTTGAAGACATTTGGGACGGCATTGCCCTGCATAATGCGGAGTTGCCGATGCCGGAATGGCAAAAAACAGAATTGGATAAACGATATGGCGAATATAAGAATGGAAAATTAAAACTTCACAGTTGGGAAGATACACATAAGAAAATCAGGAATAAATACAAATGATTCTTCGTTATACGGATAGGTCTATCGTTGATGTTGAGTTGGCTTTTGAATGGTATGAAAAACAAAGAAGAGGACTCGGTTTTGAATTTCTTGATTGCGTAGAAGTATCGTTAAACAGCATTCTCTCTTTCCCTGAGATGTATGCAATATGCTATTCCAATTTCAAAAGGTGCGTGATTAGAAGATTCCCTTTCTCAATATTTTACACTATAGAAGATTGTGAAATTGTAATTCATTCTGTTTTTGATAATAGGCAGGACCAGAAAAAGCGGCCATAGTTCATTGCCAGATCGTTTTGAATTGATTGTCAGGTTTTGTTTTGGTAAAAGACAGAAACTGGATAATAACTTGTTAGCCTACAAAAAATACCGCGAGGGTTTTTATGACGAGATCAAGAAAGATAGTTGTAGGCATAGTATTAGTAATTCTACTGTGCGGAGCATTTATGGCTGGTGGTTTCATTGGATTTAACAACGGTTACGCATTTCGCGTCTTTCAAGCTTCAGTCGCAGAGTCCTATTTCACCATGAGAACACTTGAGTTGCTAAACGCTGGAGACCTCGCAGAGGCTAAAAAATACCTTGAGAGTGAGCTTGATAGCCATATCATTGAACATTGGAGCGGTCTGATCAACAAGCCTTTGAACTTTACTATGCTCTCACAAAACGACGAAGCAATAAATCGACTCATGTCTAAGGTTGTGGCCTATAGAACAATCAATCCTCGTAAAATAGACGATGCAAAAGTTAAAGAGACTATTGAAACAGTTGTTAATCGATATAAAAAATAGGGTTTGTTAACGAGTCGTTCCACGCCGACCGCAAAAAGCGCGGCGGCTGATTTCTGGCGTTAAGCCGTCTTTTCCATCATCCCATATATTTTTAACAGGAGGAATCACAAGAAATGCACTTTTTCACCTACAAGAAAAATAAATTTTACGCCGAAGGCGTGGCCGTAGAAAAGATCGCAAGGGAAGTCGGAACGCCGTGCTATATCTACAGCCATAAAACCCTCATAAGGCACTACACGGCCTTTGATGAGGCGTTTAAAACTGTGCCGCATCTTATCTGCTATTCGGTAAAGGCCAATTCAAATATTGCGGTGCTGAAAACATTTATAAAAGAGGGGAGCGGCGTTGATATTGTTTCAGGCGGCGAGCTTTTCAGGGCATTGAAGGCTGGCGCAGATCCAAAAAAGATTGTCTATTCCGGGGTCGGCAAGAAAGAGGATGAGATTGAATATGCGCTTAAAACAGGGATTCTTATGTTCAATGTTGAATCGCCTGAGGAACTGCGGGCAATCAACAAGATTGCAGGCAGGCTGAAAAAAAAGGCGGGTTTTGCCATACGGGTAAATCCTAATGTTGATCCCAAGACGCATCCGTATATTTCAACAGGGCTTAAGAAAAATAAATTTGGCATAGAGACCGAGCAGGCGATTCAGGAATATATTTACGCCAGGAACAATCTGAGAAATCTTACCCCTGTTGGTGTTGACTGCCACATCGGTTCGCAGATTACGCAGCTTTCTCCGTTTGTTGATGCGCTTAAAAAAACAAAGGAGATTATTAACATTCTTCGGAGGCATGGGATTGATATTAAATATCTGGATATAGGCGGCGGCCTTGGAATTACCTACAAAGATGAGGATGCCCCGCATCCGAGTAAGTATGGCAAGGCTGTTATAGATGAGACAAAAGGGCTTGGAGTAACGCTTATATTTGAGCCGGGCAGGGTGATGGTGGGGAACGCTGGCATACTTGTAACAAAGGTTTTATATACAAAACAAGGCACAGAGAAAAAATTTATCATTGTTGACGCTGCTATGAACGACCTTGCAAGGCCGAGCCTCTACGGGTCTTATCATGTCATAAAACCTATAAAGAAGAACGACTCTGCAAAAGAGATTATCGCTGATGTAGTTGGCCCAATCTGTGAATCCGGCGATTTTTTTGCAAAGGACAGGGAACTACCTGAATTCAAAGCAGGCGACCTTATGGCAATAATGAGCGCGGGGGCATATGGTTTCTCCATGTCCAGCAATTACAACTCGAGGCCGAGGGTTAGTGAGGTTATGGTAAAGGGAAATAAATTTAAGATAATCAGGCAGAGAGAATCCTATAAAGACTTAGTAAAAGGAGAGGAGATATAAAGCAAAAACTCAAGACCTATTTTTTTGCTACCCGCCCTCAATTCTTTACAGCAATAATCCTTCCTGTCGGTCTCGGCGCTGCAGTTGCATGGTATGAAACAGGTATATTTTTTCGGGGCTATTTTTTACTGTCTTTGCTCGCGGCTGTCCTTTATCATGCAGGGGCAAATGTATTAAACGACTACTTTGACTATCTCAACGGCTCTGATAATTTAAACCAGGCAGGCCTCTCCCCATTCACAGGCGGTAGCAGGATGATACAGAATAAAATCATGACGCCCAGAGAGACATACATCCTTGGTGCTTTGTTTCTTATAACAGGCAGTATAATAGGTCTTTACCTTGCTTACGAGAGGGGTATTTTTCTGCTGTTAATAGGCGCTATGGGGCTATTTTCCGGTTATTACTACACTGCGCCGCCCATATTTTTTGCTGGACGTGGACTGGGGGAACTGCTCGTAGGCCTTAATTTCGGTGTTTTATCTGTTGCCGGCTCTTACTATGTCCAGACCCAGGATATTTCTTTTACAGCGGTTTTTGCCTCTCTGCCGCTTTTATTTCTAATAGCTGCTATCCTTTATATAAATGAATTCCCTGACTACGATGCTGATAAAGCAGTCGGAAAAAACCATCTTGTAGTATATCTTGGGATGGAAAGGGCGAGATGGGGATTCCTTTTTATTGTAGCAGGAGCATATATCAGCATCATAGCAGGGATCATATCGGATTTATTACCTATTGCTACTCTCTTTGTAATCCCTGCCGCCATATTCGGCATCAAGGCTGTAAAAGGGCTTTTTGAAAATTATAAAGATACTGTTGAGCTAATACCTTCCATAAAGGCTACTACACTGTGCCATCTTGCAACAGGGCTTGGTTTTATTGTAATATTCCTGCTATCCTGATGTTTTAGTAATTCAAAATTTGTTTATGTGTCTTGCCATCCCAATGAAAATAGTTAAAAAAAACGGTGATACCGGCATTGTGGAAACAATGGGCGTAAAAAAGACCATTTTTCTGAACCTTGTGGAAGCAGAGGTCGGAGACCATGTGCTTGTCCATGCAGGCGTTGCTATTGGCAAGGTGAACGAAAAAGATGCGGAAGAGACAGCGGCGCTGTTAAAAGGGTTGCTGGAAAGAGATGTTTCTTATAATGGGTAAAAAGGTGGTGTTATTCTTAAGTAAGGATAGTGAGCCAAGCCGTTAGAGGTTCCAATAGAAGATCTATTGAAATAATTTATGACTGTAGCAAAAAAAATCCAAAAACGTTGCGCTTGGCTGAATGATAACCCGCTCATGATCGAGTATCACGACAAAGAGTGGGGTGTGCCAGTCCATGATGACAAGAAATTATTTGAGTTCCTCATCTTAGAAGGCGCACAGGCAGGGCTCACATGGCAAACAGTTCTCAAGAAGCGGGTGAATTATCGCAAAGCATTGAGCGGTTTTGACCCTGCTAAAATTGCTCGCTATGGCAATAAAGACGTGAAACGTCTGCTCGGCAATCCCGGTATTATTCGCAATCGCTTGAAGATTGCCGCGACAATTCTCAACGCCAAGAAGTTTCTGGAAATTCAAAAGGAGTTCGGTTCTTTTGACACATATATCTGGCAATTCGTGAACTTCAAGCCAATCAAAAATAAATTTAAATCATTATCAGAGATACCGCCAACAACAAAAGAATCTGATGCCATGAGTAAAGATTTGCTGAAACGAGGGTTCAAATTTGTCGGCTCAACGATTTGTTATGCTTTTATGCAAGCGGTTGGCATGGTCAATGACCACGAGACGGATTGTTTCAGATATAATGTAACAAGGTCGAGGGAAAATAGGGCAGCTACCATTTAAACGCATCGCCCGCGACCGTAGATAACAGAGTGCTCCCTGTCTGCTACAGGCAAAGAAGTTGACAATGCCAAAAACAACACAGAATAGATCACTGCATAGCCCATTTCCGGACATCTTTAGTTTCAGGAAATGGGATTTTACATTGCTGGATAGATACAAGCCTGTTTTTGGAAAATCTGATAAGGTCTGCCACCTCTGCGGACTTGGGCCTTGCAAGCCGATGAAATCCCCCCAGCCCCCCTTTGCTAAAGGGGGGAAAGAGGAAGGGTTAGGTAAATGCGGGATTGATGAGACTGGTTTTAAGGCAAGGGCGATATTGCTGGACGCTGTCATAGGCGCCTCAGGCCATACATCTCATGCTGCAAGGCTTTTAGAGGATTTAATAAAAAGATTTGGCAAAAACTGTCCTGTGTCTGCCGGTTTGCCCACCAATATACCAACCCCAATTACAACGCTTATAACAGGCCGTAAGCCTGAAAATATAGGGGATCTGAAAGATATTATTGCCTATATAGAAGGGCAGTTAACCCATCTCCTTTCATCCATAAGCTTCGGCACAGAGGCGTCACCTGAGGACTTTGTGAGCAAGATGCTCCATGCAGGCATGTTGGATAACCTTGCAATGGAGATTGCAGACATTGCCCAGTTATCCGCCATGAATATGCCAAAGGGCGAATCCAATTCTAAATTGATAAACATAGGACTTGAAACCGTTGACACATCAAAACCTGTAATCCTCATTATCGGACACAATTCATTTGTTGCCCATGAGATTATGCGCCTTATTGAAGGAAGAGGTCTTAAGGATAAGATAGAGGTCTGCGGCCTATGCTGCGCTGCTTCTGACGGGGCAAGGCACAGCCATGATTTTAAGATAATCGGCAACCAGTCTGCGCAATTAGATGTTATTAAATCAGGAATAGCGGATGTGGTTATTTTGGATACGCAGTGCATAAGGGCTGATGTGGTTAGAGAGGCAAATAAGATTGGGAGTCTGGTTATTGCTACAACACAGGAGACTGCCCTTGGTTTGAGTGATTTGACAGATGCGCCGGTGGATAAGGTAAAAGAGCATATCTTAAAGAGTGGGGCTGGAATAATACTTGATAAAAAAATGGCGGCAGAGATAGCGTTAAATATAGGGGTTAGAAAAAAATCTATAAACAATCAGATAATGCCTTCTGCTCCCGGTTTTTTGAGAATCGGCCGTGGCCCTATTCGGGACAGCGAAATAAGAGGGATTGCGCCGTCTATTGTGATGGGAGAGATACCTGGGATTATCGGGATATTCGGGTGCCCGGAAGAAAGACAGGGATCAGGGGTCAGTGGTCGGTGGTCAGTAAAACCTGTACTAATCAATTCAGATTCAGCGGCTAAAAGACTTGCAGAAGAATTTCTTGCAAGAGGCTATATTGTTTCAACAGGCGGATGCGCCTCAATGGATGTTGCAAAGGGTGATTTGTTTAAAGATAATGCCGATTCTTTCGACAGCCGCAACCTCACAAATTTGGGTTCATGCGTGTCTGCTTCGCATCTTATCGGCGCATGCATAAAGATAGCCAGGATAATGTGCCACAGAAAACTGGAAGGCAATTATGAGGAGATAGCAGACTATATAATAAACAGGGTGGGCGCTGTAGTCATACTGTGGGGCGGTTTTACGCAGAAGGCATTTTCATCTGCGCTTGGCATGGCAAGGCTTGGAATTCCTGTTATATTCGGGCCGAGGCTTAAAAACTATGGCATCAATTTAATGGCAAAGGATAACGGCTGGTGTGTAAAAGACGCAAGGTTCAAAGACATGGTTTCAACAGGTCCTGCGCCTCAGAGCCTTATATGTTATGCCGAAACCGCAGGAGATGTTCTGCCGCTTGCGGCTAAACTCTGCATGAGGCCCAATGATACAAGCGAGGGGAGGAAGGCAAAACTGAAAAACTATATAGGGCTTTATAATAAGGGTAAAAAACGGTTACCTCCTGATATAAACCTGTTTGTCAGAACACATTACGATATACCAGAAGAGGTTGAACAGAAGATTCAGCATTTTTTGCAGACCAAAGATTGGCATTCTACCTTTATCCCTGACCCAACAATGCTGTAATTATATCACTGCCCCGCTGCAGCTTGAGCCGGCGCCTGCAGTACAGCCAATAACAGTGGAGGCCTGTTACAATTTGCCTGCCGCTGATTTTAGACAGGCATTCCGATGAGTAATATGTCTTCATGGCCTCTCCTTTTATGGGCAGATTATTTAATTTAATAACCCCCAAAATTTAACAGATTCAATACGGCGATTCAACTCCAAAAATCAGGATCAGAGTTGTTTCTTTTCCATGCGAATTGTAGTTATTGACAGGATATTGCAGTGGTGATAGATTTATGCGTAAGCTCAATCTTTTCTAACTTCACAATAAGATGAAGATTAAATTAAAAATTTCACGCTGCGACCCAATGGGCAAAGAAGGCTGCGAGCCGTTTCTCCAGGCCTATGATATAGAGGCAAAGGAGGGGATGACCATCCTTGATGCCCTTCATTTTGTAAAGGATGAGCAGGATGGAACATTGGCGTTCAGACGGTCCTGCAGGAGCGCCATCTGCGGTTCCTGCGCTGTAAACCTAAACGGCATTCCAAAACTTGCCTGCAATACACAGCTTATTACTGAATATAAAAAAAGCGGAACTATTGTTATTGAACCCCTTCCAAATCACAGGATAATAAAAGACCTTGTTGTTGATTTCAATCCATTCTGGGATAAGATAAACAATATAGAGCCGTGGCTGAACTTTGAATCAGCTATCAGCCAGCAGCTATCAGCTATCAGTAAGAAAGACATCTTGAAGATAAACAACTCCAGCAAATGTATAATGTGCGGTTGTTGTAATGGGGCGTGTAACTCATTAGAGATTGACAGGCATTTTATTGCCCCTGCTGCTTTGGCAAAGGCATGGAGATTTGTGGGCGATGCAAGAGAAAAACAGAAGAAAAAGAGGCTTGAGAAAATCAGCGAGGCGCATGGGATGTGGGATTGTGTAAGGTGTGTCAGCTGCACAGAGTATTGCCCAAAGGATGTGGCGCCGCTTCAGGCAATAGAGAGATTAAGGGCAGAGGCGATAAAAGAAGGTATTACAGATAATCATGGCGCAAGGCATGTGGAGTCCATGGTGGATTCTGTAAAGAGGGTTGGCAGACTGGATGAGGCTGCTATGACATTTAAGACACTTGGGTTTTTAAGGTCTATTGGCATGATACCATTTGGGTTAAGGATGGAGATGCACGGGAAAATGCCCATGCCGCTTATATTTCCGCAGATTGAGAAGATAGAAGAGGTGAAAAAGATATATGAGGAAGTAGAAAAGAAGAGGAGAAAAGAGACAGTCAGCGGTCAGCAAGCTGATAGCTGAAAGCTATATTTATGGCCAATCCCTTAAAATATGCCTACTATCCCGGCTGCGCATCCCAGGCAATAACAAAAGAGGCAAATTCAGCAACCCGAAAGATCGCAGAAATCCTTGGGATTGAGCTCCATGATATGCCGAAGGCAAACTGCTGCGGCGCAGGCCTTTTAACAGACTATAACTATGACCTTTATCTTGCCCTTAATGCGCGGATATTTGCCCAGGCAGAGGAGATGGGTATGGACATAATGACTATATGTTCAACATGCCTTATGGTCATGTCAACAGCAAACAGGGATTTGAAAAATGACCCCAAACTCTTAGAAAAGACAAATGAGATACTGGCAAGCGCGGATATAAGATACAATGGGACTGTAAAAATAAAACAACTTCTCTGGGTTTTAGCAGGTGATTATGGGCTGGAGGATTTGAAGAAGAAGGTAACAAGGCCGTTAAAAAACCTTAAGGTAGCGCCGTTTTATGGGTGTCATTCCTTGAGGCCGTCTGACGCATTAGGTTTTGACAACTCTGAAAGGCCGTGGTCCCTTGAGGCTGTGATTTCAACGTTAGGAGCGGAGGCAGTGGAGTATAATGGAAAAACAAAATGCTGTGGTTTTCAGGTGGATTTGGTTGCAGAAGATACTGCCATGGAGATGACAGGAAAGAGGCTTCTAAATGCCAAAGATGAAGGCGGAAGCTGCATGGTTACGCCGTGCCCATTTTGTCATATAAATCTGGATAATTATCAGGGTATGGCAGAGAAAAAGGCAGGTCATAAAATAAACATGCCGGTTTTTCATCTTGCCCAATTGGTCGGCCTTGCCCTTGGTATAACAGCAGAGGAATTGAAACTGTCCAGACATCTCGTATCAGCAAGGGATGTCCTGAAGGAGTCAAATCTTTTATAAGGAGGTTAATTTGAGCCTGTTTATAACATTTGAAGGAGTTGAGGGTAGTGGAAAAACAACACAGATGGAGATGCTGAAGGAGCATCTTGAATGGAAAAGCTTTCAGGTTGTTTCCACAAGAGAGCCTGGCGGAACGGAATTGGGTGAAAAGATAAGAAGTATGCTTTTAAATATTGAAGGCATGACAATTGCTCCATGGTCAGAGCTTTTACTTTACGCAGTCTGCAGGGCGCAGATGGTTAATGAAATCATAAAACCGGCGCTTCTCGATAAGAAAATTGTTTTATGCGACAGGTTTGCAGATTCCACTATGGTCTATCAGGGCTATGCGAGGGGTTTAGACCTTGAGGCCGTCACTAATCTTAATAAGTGGGTAACCGAAGGTATATTGCCGACCGTCACATTCATTATAGATTGCCCGCCTGAAATCGGGTTGAAGCGCGCATTGGCCAGAATAGATACACGCGCAGGAAGCAACAAAGAAGACCGCTTTGAAAGAGAGGATATTGAATTCCATAAAAAGGTGCGGGAAGGTTATCTGAAATTGGCTAAAACAGAACCTAACAGAATTAAGATTATAAATGGAGACAGAGATATCCCTGTTATTCATAAGGAGATATGTGGTATAATTGAGGAAAAACTTTTGAGGATTTAATATGCCGTTCAAAGATATTTTAGGCCACGATAGAGAGATAAATATTTTAAAAAAGGCGCTTTCAAATGACAGGATCGCCCATTCCGTTCTATTTGTTGGACCGGAAGGCATAGGTAAATGTTTTACTGCCATTTCTCTTGCAAAGTCTCTTAATTGCGCTGCTTCCACGGACAATCCACTCTTGATTAAAGGCGGGGACACGGGATTTAAAAATGATTTTTGCGGGGATTGTCAGAATTGCAGGGATATAGAGAAGTCCTCATACAGTGATGTTTTTCTGATTGAGCCAAGAGAGCCTGAATCAAAGGGCGGTGGAGTAGATCATGTGGCCGGCACAATAAAGATTGATGCTGTGAGAGATGCGCAGCAAAGACTGTCTTACAGGGCTGTCAGGGGCGGCAAGAAGGTATGTATAGTAGATGGCGCGGAAAAGATGAATAAGGAGGCTCAGAATGCCTTTCTCAAGACGCTTGAAGAGCCGCCGCCTGATTCTGTTATAATATTGGTTGTCAGCGACGTAACAGCCATTTTGCCAACCATAATTTCCCGGTGTCAGAGGATAAATTTTAGACCATTGCCAAAAGGTGTTATGGTTGGAATAATTAAAGAGCGATTAGGAATGACCGAAGATGCAGCTATGCTTCTGTCTTCTCTGAGCGGCGGAAGTATAGGGAAGGTCTTAAACTGGGATATGGAATCCATCCTTGAACAGAGGAAAAGGATGGTAGAAATGCTGTCGCGGCTTTCTTTAGCTGACACAGAAGGAATCTTTAAGGCGGCAGAGGAAATATCAAAAGGTGAGAGGCCTGTGGAGTCTCTGGAATTTCTAAAGACATTATACAGGGATATCGCGATATTAAAGGAGGGGAGGGAGGATATGGTTGTAAACTCCGATCTTCTGCCTGTTTTGAGACAACGTGTTGAAGGGCATACATTCTCAAGACTTACGTCGGGTTTTAAAATGATACACAAAGCCCAGGTTGATATTATGCCGCCGAGATATGCAAATAAACAATTGACTGTTGAGAATTTATTGATGCAGTTGGCGAGTTGAGGGAGGGTTATACAATGCCTATAGTAGTTGGCGTAAGATTCAAGAAGGCATGCAAAGTATATGATTTTGATGTCAACAATCTGGAACTCAAGATAGGCGACCAGGTTATTGTTGAAACAGAAAAAGGGATGAATATGGGCTGGGTTGCGAGAGGTCCGCTTGATAAACCTGCTCCTCCAAGCAGTAAGCAGGGGGAGGCAAGTCTTGTTCAACCCTTTAAAAAGGTAATCAGAAAGGCTGTAGAGAGCGATATGGAACGGTTCGAGTTCAATAAAGAAAGGGAGGAAGAGGCGGCTTCTATCTGCAATCGGGAGATAGATAAATACGGTCTTGCTATGAAACTTATAAATACAGAATACCTTTTTGACTCCAGCAAGGTCGTATTCTCTTTTATCTCCGAAAACAGGGTGGACTTTAGGGAACTTGTCAGGGATATGGCTAATGAGCTTCATACGCGCATAGAGATGCGTCAGATAGGGGTCAGGGATGAGGCAAAGATGCTGGGAGGGATTGGCCCGTGTGGCAGGATGCTTTGCTGCTCCTCGCATCTTGTGGATTTTGAGCCGGTGAGCGTTAAGATGGCAAAGGAGCAGAATCTCTCTCTTAACCCTGCAAAGTTGTCAGGCGTATGCGGCAGGCTTATGTGCTGTCTTTCATATGAGGCAGGCCAGAGCGTCGGGAATGCCGCTAATCCAGCTTCCAATTGCTGCCATTCCAATAATAATCCTTCACAAAGCCAACCATCCTCTTTACCAGGTGCGTAATTCCAGATGCCTCAAAACAAAAAAAACTTTTACATAACAACGCCCATCTACTATGTCAACGATGTGCCACACATCGGTCATGCCTATACCACTGTTGCGGCGGACTGTCTTGCGCGGTATAAAAGGCTCAAGGGATATGATGTCTTTTTTCTAACAGGCGCGGATGAGCATGGCCAGAAGGTGGAGAAGGCTGCAAAGGATAAAGCAAGAACTCCTCAGGAACATGCAGACCTGATGGTGGAAAATTTCAGGAATCTCTGGAAGGCGCTGAATATCAGTGAGCATGCTTTCATTCGGACAACGCAGGATGAGCATAAAAAAGTTGTCAGGGAAATGCTGCAAAGGTTGTGGGACAAGAAAGAGATAGAGAAACGTTCGTATTCCGGGATGTATTGCACGCCGTGCGAGAGATTCTGGACAGAGAAAGATGTTGTGAATGGCAATTGTCCTGATTGCAAGCGGCCTGTTGAGCATATAGAAGAAGAGAATTATTTTTTTCTTATGGCAAAATATCAAAACTGGCTCATTGAACATATAAAAAACAATCCCGGCTTTATCCTTCCGGCGACGAGGAGAAATGAGGTGTTGGGTTTTCTCGACCCCAAGACCAGAACCCTTGGCGACCTCTGCATATCAAGGCCAAAGGCAAGGCTCGCATGGGGCATACCGCTTCCATTTGATGAAAACTACACCACCTATGTCTGGTTTGACGCGCTGCTGAACTATTATTCTGCAACAAAATATCTTGATCTTGCTCCGCCGGAAACAGGCCGGTGGCCTGCTGACCATCATCTCATCGGCAAAGATATTCTCACCACCCATGCAGTTTACTGGTCAACCATGCTCATGGCCCTTGATATGGATTTGCCAAAAAATATCTTTGCCCACGGCTGGTGGACCGTGGAAGGGCAAAAGATGAGCAAGTCTTTGGGAAATGTGGTTGACCCGCATGAGATGATAGAAAAATATGGCGTTGACCAGTTTAGATATTTTCTTTTAAGAGAAGTGCCGTTTGGATTGGACGGAGATTTTTCAACAAAGGCACTCATTGGACGGACAAATGGTGATTTGGCAAATGATTTGGGAAATCTGTTGAGCCGGACGCTGACCATGATCGAGAAATATTGCGAGGGTACAATTCCTGTTTATAGTTCTAATATTAGTATAGAACAGCAGAGTGAGTTTAATATCAAAAACCGTTTTCCTATTGATGTGAACAGCCACATGGAAAACCTTCAATTCCATCTGGTCTTGTTTGACATCTGGTCTGTCGTTGGCAGCATGAACAGATATATTGAAGAGGTAGCGCCATGGAAGGTTTACAAAGAAGGAAATAAAACAAAGCTCAACAACATACTTTACACCCTTGCCGAAGGTCTGCGTATCATCGCTGTTTACCTCTATTCCTTCATGCCATCCACCGCTGAAAAAATATGGCAGCAACTTGGATTGAAAAAAGACTTTAACGATATACTATTTGATGATGAGGTTAAATTTAAATGGGGCAAAGATATAAGCGGCACAAAGGTTTGCAAAGGAGAGATGTTGTTTCCAAAAATAGAGACTTAAAGACCTCAAACCTAAAGGTTTGAGTTACAGTAACTCAAGGCTTTAGCCTTGATAAAAATCATGTCCAATCAATCAAAACTCATTGACACCCATGCCCATCTTGACGACCCAAAGTTTGATAACGACAGAGACGAGGTAATTAAAAGGGCGCAGGATGCAGGTTTGGAATATATAATAACAGTAGGCACATGGGAAAAGGCAAAAGGGCTTAAGCATATTACAGGGCTTGCGGATAAATATCCAATGGTCTATGCCGCGCTCGGCGCCCATCCGCATGAAAGCAAAGATGCAGGTGAAGAAACATTTAATGAGATTAAAGAACTTGCATCCCATCCAAAGGTTGTTGCCATCGGCGAAACAGGGCT
Source organism: Deltaproteobacteria bacterium (assembly GCA_030690165.1). Classification (NCBI taxonomy): domain Bacteria; kingdom Pseudomonadati; phylum Myxococcota; class Myxococcia; species Deltaproteobacteria bacterium. The sequence continues at coordinate 22,858 of JAUYHF010000044.1, forward strand.
TGACTACCACTATGAACATTCGCCGAAGGATATACAGAAAAGGGTATTTATCAGACACATTGAGCTTGCCCGTGAATTGAATCTGCCTCTTACAATTCACAGCAGAGAGGCAGAGAGTGATACATTGGAGATACTTGCGCAGGAAGGCGTCAAAGATATAGGCGGTGTTCTGCACTGTTTTTCAGGCAGTTATGAAATGGCAAGAAAATGCCTTGATATGGGGCTTTATCTGTCTTTTACAGGCGTTGTCACATTTCCAAAGGCGGCAAATGTCCATGAGATTGTAAAAAATATCCCGATAGAAAGGATGCTCATTGAAACAGACTGCCCGTATCTTGCGCCTCTTCCTTACAGGGGCAAAAGAAACGAGCCGTCTTTTGTTGTTGAAGCAGCAAAAAAGATTGCTGATATAAAAAAGCTTTCCTTTAATGATGCGGCAAGGATTACCACATTGAATGCAAAGGAATTATTTGGCATAGAGAGAGAAAAAGAGGATGCTAAAATAGCATATCCCATCAGAAAATCCCTTTATCTGAATATAACCAACAGGTGCACAAACTACTGCACATTCTGCGCAAAATTCAAATCCTATACTGTCAAAGGCCATTATTTGAGATTGAAAGAGGAGCCGGCATTTTCAGATGTAATAAAGGCTGTGGGAGAAAATCCAGCATCAAGATACGATGAGATAGTGTTCTGTGGTTTTGGCGAGCCTCTTATAAGGCTTGACCTTATAAAAAAGGTTGGCCTGTTTCTGAAAAAACAGGGATGCAAAATCAGGATAGACACAGACGGCCTTGCCAATCTTGTCCACGGGAAAAATTGCCTGCCTGAACTAAAATTCGTGGATGAAATATCCGTAAGCCTGAACGCCCCTGATTCAGCAACATATCAGAAATTAATAAAAACGCCGTATGGCGACAATGCATTTTCTGCAATAATCTGGTTTCTTAAAGAGGCTAAAAAACATATTGCAAAGGTTGTTGCCACTGTTGTCGCTGTGCCGGGACTTGATATAGAGGCATGTAGAAGGCTTGCAGAGGATGAGATAGCCGTGACGTTCAGGGTAAGGGAATATGATGAAGTAGGGTAAGATTTTAATAACTAATCTTTGTGTGCTTCAAATATCTTATCAAGCACCGGCGCCAGTTTAATAAATGTCTTAAGTATTTTCGGGTCAAAGTGTTCAGGTTTTGTTCTTCCATCTCCTTGTGTTATTATCCTGCATGCCTCCTCATGGCTGAATGGGGGTTTGTATGGCCTTTTGCTCCTTAATGCATCGTATGTGTCAACAATCATGGTTATCCTCCCTTCGGCGGGTATCCCCACCCCCTTTAATCCTTGAGGATAACCGCTGCCATCCCATTTTTCATGATGCGTTATGGCAATGTTTGCCGCCATTTTAAGGCGCGGATGAGGCGAGTCGGCTAATATCTCCCTGCCTATGGAAGTATGTGTTTTCATGACAGCAAACTCTTCTTGAGTGAGGGAACCTGGTTTAAGGAGTATATTGTCGGATATACCTATCTTTCCTATATCGTGCATGCTGCTTGTAAGGGTTATTGCCTCTGTAAAATCCTCTTCCATATCCAATGCCTCTGCCAGCTTGCCTGAATATGCACCTATTCGTTTGATATGAGCGCCTGTATCAGTATCCCTGTATTCAGATACCATGGTCAGACGATGCACTATTTCAATGTTCATGCTCTTAACCATGCTGAGCGCTTCAGCAAGCTCCATGGTTCTTTTTCTTACATCTTCCTCAAGCCTGTGTTTATAATTCTCCTCCATCTCTATAAGCCTGTGGTAATTGACTGCCTTTTTAAGCGAATCGACAAGATAATCCGGATTGTAAGGCTTGAGAATAAAATCAAACGCCCCTTTTTTTACGGCCTCAATTGCCGCATCTACCTCTGTATACCCTGTCATTAAAATTACAGGGATATTTCTGTTAGTGGAATGTATCTTTTCAAGCAGGTTAATGCCTGACATCCCCGGCATCTGTATATCGGTCAGCACAACATCAAACTGTTTTTTTTGCAGCTCGGCCAATGCGTCTTCGGCGCTATTGCAGGCAGTAACGAGATAGCCGTAATCCCTTAAAAGCATGGAGATGGAATTAAGGACAGATGTGTTGTCATCTACAACAAGCGTTGAAATCTGGGTTTCAATATTCATTCCATTAGACCTCCTTTCAAGTCAATCAGCCCTCTGATCTTTACCAAAAGTTTATCCGGCGCTATTGGTTTTACAAGAAGTTCAATCCCTGTTTCAAGCAAATCCTTTGCCTTTATCATATCCGCTGTATATCCGCTTATAAAGATGGCCTTGATATTTGGGTCTATCTTTTTAATCCCTTCATAGGCCTGTTTGCCGCCTATTTTTGGCATTATTGTGTCAAGGATAAGGAGCTTAACTTCACCCTTCTTCTCCATAAACTTGCTTATTGCATCGTTTCCATCCACAGCCTCTATAACCTTATAATTATATTCTTCAAGCACAGCCTTTATGATTTTTCTGGTATCAGGGTCATCCTCTGCAAGAAGGATGGTTTCCATATTGCCTTTTAGCGCGGCAATCTCCGGCTCTTTCTTTTCACCCAAGACGCCTTCTTCTGACAAAGGCAAGTATATTTTAAATACTGTGCCGTGCCCGGGTTCGCTGTAAACATTTATATAGCCGTTATGTTGTTTAACAGCGCCATATACCATTGACAGTCCCAGTCCTGTGCCTTTTCCAACCTCTTTGGTTGTGAAGAATGGGTCAAATATCTTTGATTGAATATTTTTATCCATGCCAATGCCTGTATCTGTAAAGGTTATAAGCGCATATTGTCCTTGGATACCGTAATTGTGGGCGTCTATAAATTCATTGTCCAAGTTCACATGGCTGACATCTATGGTTAATTTTCCCCCTTCAGGCATGGCATCCCTTGCGTTTGCGGCAAGATTTAAGAAAACATGTTCAATCTGAGTGGCATCCATTTTCACTATCATATTTTTATCTGCAAGGATTACCTTAAGTTCAATCTGTTCGCCAATCACCCTTGCCAGAATCCTTTCAACCATTTTTATGAGTTCATTCAAAAGAGCAGGCTGGGGGTTTATAGTATGTTTTCTGCTGAATGTAAGCAGGTCCCTGGTAAGGGCAGCGGCGCGGTTGGCCGAGGTTATTATCTCGCCCGTATATTCATTTACAAGATTGTCGTCGGGGTTTTTTCTAATCAAAAGGGTTCCATATCCTATTATTGCCGTCAGGATGTTGTTGAAATCATGGGCAACACTTGCCGCAAGCTGGCCTATAGCCTCCATCTTCTGGGATTGTCTTAATTGTTCTTCAAGTATCCTTTTTTCTGTGATGTCCCTGTATACCACCTGGATATCCATAATTTTTCCATCCTTAAAAATAGGGGAACCATTTGCCTCTATAATGAAAGGGGTCCCGTCTTTTCTTATTGCCTCAAGCGCCACCATCTCCATAGCATTGCCGTTCAGCATACTATAAAAGGCCTGTGAAGCCTTTGGGATATCAGTTTCAGCAATAAAATACTTGAAGTACTTTCCTATAATGTCGTCGGGCTTGTATCCGGTAATTCTCTCCACCGACGGGGAGGAATAGGTGAATCGCCCCTCAGGATCCAGAACATGTATCGCATCAAAATTCCCCTCAACGATGCTTCTGAATCTTTCCTCACTCTTTCTCAATGCTTCCTCTGTATGCCTGTGTTCAATGATTGCGGCCTGTAATGCTTCATTGGCTTTGGCCAGTTCCGCGGTTCGCTCTGCAACCCGTATCTCTAACTTATCATGTGTCTTTATCAGCGCTTCCGCAGCTTGTTTCCGTTCCGCTATGTCATGGCTTATGTTGTTGACAACAAGTCCAAGGCCCAGAACAACAAATGCAATTGCAGTATTGAGCGCCATGGGTATTGTTGTCCCGCCATAAAGTAATGGCGTACCATAGATGTAACCTAAACAGAAAGCTAAACCAATAAAGGTTGTCAGTACGGCCAGTACCCTTGTTAGAGCATCCGCAAACCAGTGTCTTTTCAAAGATGTGGCAAGAAAAAGCGCAATGCTTGCAAATATGAAATTGAGGGTGGTAGGCAAAGCCATCTGGCCCATAGGAATAAGACCGAGTTTCTCCGATGGAACCTTAAAAATCCATTGATCAATATTTAGGTTAATATTTATATTAAATTCTGTGAATCGGATCAGAGATAGAACGAAAATCACGGCAGCGCCGAATCTTGATAATATAAGACCCCGCTTTCTCTCAGTTATGAATGCACAAAGTGATATGCCAAGCACAATGAAGGAGATGGCTGTGTTTGGCGCCATGGGGATGTAATCTGCCCGTATATTGGTGAGGATTCTCCATCTCATCAGCCAACCCACAATGGCAATCCCCCCTAATCCTGCCGCAATGAGACCGCAAAGTTGCGAAAAGAATTTAGAAGGGATTAAAGAATGATTGGATTGAGATGTCATTGGTTTGTTCCTCTGGCTATCTCATCTGTATTGCTCTCAGCAATTTAACGCAAGGCAGTTGGTACGTTTCATGCTATTTTATTATTGTTTAATTCGGCAAGACTTGCAACCTGTCCAAAAGAACAGGTAGTAATATATTTCATTTTATGAACTTTTTGAGTCATGAACTTTTTAAATTATAAATTCTTCCTTGAACTATACATGAGAATTGATATGATAGCATTATGATTTACCTTGACAATGCAGCAACATCATATCCAAAGCCGGAATCAGTTTATAAAAGGATAGATTATATCCTGAGGCATATCGGCGGAAATCCGGGAAGGAGCGGCCACAGGATGGCGCTGGACGCCAGCCGTGTGATATTTGAGGCAAGGGAGTCTGCTGCGAAGTTCTTTAATATCAAAGACGCCTCAAGGATTGCATTTACAAAAAATGCCACAGAGGCCATAAATGTGGCATTTAAGGGCATACTCAAGCCGGGCGACCATGTTGTTACCACATCCATTGAGCATAATGCAGTGGTGAGGCCGCTAAAAAGGCTGGAAAGGGATGGGGTTAAGGTTATAAGGATTAAGGCTGATAAAGAGGGCTGGACTCTGCCAAAGGATATTGAAAAGGCAATAACAAATAAGACAAAACTTGTATCTGTTGTCCATGCCTCAAATGTATTCGGCGCACTCCTGCCTGTTGCTGAAATAGGCAGTGTATGCAGAAAAAAAGGCATTATCTTCATGATAGACGCGGCGCAGACCGCAGGTGCAATGCCGATCGATATTGAGGCATTGAATGTAGATATATTCGCTGCCACAGGACATAAGAGCCTCTTTGGCCCCCAGGGCACAGGATTTCTATATATAAAGGAGGGGATTGAGCCCTTGCCTCTTGTGGACGGCGGTACTGCTGAGGATGATGATATGCTGGAAATCCCGGACAGGCTTGAGGCCGGCACAATGAATACTCCGGGCATAGGCGGACTCGGCGCAGGCATTGAATTTCTACTAAATGAAGGCGTAGAAAAGATAAGGAAGCATGAAGAGGGGCTTATAAGGCAGATATTGGATGGTTTGAAAGGGATAAAGGAGATAAGCATCATTGGTCCGACAGATGAAAAAAAGCGGACATGCCTTGTTTCATTCAATATAGAAGGCAAAGACCCTTCTGACATAGACTACAGGCTTGATAATGAGTTCAATATCATGCTCAGGTGCGGGCTGCACTGCGCCCCTCACGCGCATAAGGCTGCAGGCACATATCCAAACGGCGCAGTAAGGGTAAGCCCGGGGTATTTTAATACATCCAATGAGATAGAGGAGTTTTTGAGGGCAATAAGGGAGATAGCACGCTGCTAATCCTTGGCATTGAATCTTCATGCGACGATATGGCTGCTGCTGTTGTAAAGGATGGCAGGTATATCCTTTCCAATGTTGTATCCTCTCAGGACGAGATACACCATAAATATGGCGGCATTGTGCCTGAACTTGCCTCAAGACGGCATCTTGAAACCGTTATCCCTGTTGTAGAAGAGGCATTAAATAAGGCAGGTGTGTCTATAAATGATATAGATGCCATTGGCGTAACTCAAGGGCCAGGCCTGGTTGGTTCTATACTTGTTGGCCTTTCCTTTGCAAAGGCTGTTGCCTATGTAAAGGGGATGCCGTTTGTTGGAGTGAATCATATAGAGGCGCATCCCTTGTCAGTGTTTTTAGAGACAGGGATCAGGGGTCAGGGATCAGGGATCAGAAATGATAATATCCGACCCCCGACCCCCGACCCCCGATACCCTGTTTTCCCTTTCATCGCCCTTGTTGTATCAGGCGGCCACACTACGCTTTTTAAATTCAAGGATTTTTGTGATTGCGAGATTGTGGGACAGACGAGGGATGACGCGGCAGGAGAGGCATTTGACAAGGTTGCAAAACTCCTCGGTCTCGGTTATCCGGGCGGGGCTGTCATAGACAGGCTTGCAAGGTCAGGAAATCCATCCGCTATAAAATTTACAAGACCATATATATCAAAGGATACATTTGATTTCAGCTTCAGCGGCATAAAGACAGCAGTCTTGAATTATCTTAAGGAAACTGAAAATCAGGGGTCGGGGGTCGGGGGTCAGGGGTCAGGGTTTAAATCAAAAATCAAAAATCAAAAATCAAAAATCAATATAAATGACCTTTCAGCCAGCTTTCAGGAGGCAGTGGTTGATGTGTTGATAGACAAGGCAGTTGCGGCGTGCAAGGCAAATAATATAAGGGATTTGTCAATCTCCGGCGGGGTTGCCTGCAACACGAGACTCAGGGAAAAGCTTGCGGACAAATCCAGAGATAACGGCATAAGACTCTTTCTCCCCGAGGCAAAACTTTGCAGTGATAACGGCGCGATGATTGCGGCATGCGCGTATCATCTTCTTAAAAAAGGGGGGAGGGGAGAGTTGGATATGAATGCTATGCCAAGTATGTGAAAATCTTATCATAAGTCAAAAGATGAATTACAAAGGCCTCCTTAAATCATACAGTCTTTTGCCAAGGAAGAGATTCAGCCAGAATTTCCTGACTGACAAAAATGTTGCGATCAGGATTATTGAATGTCTTGGCCTGAGTGAAGGTGACACGGTTATAGAAATAGGCCCCGGGCTGGGGATATTGACAGAAGGGCTTTTGGGCAGCGGGGCAAGGGTAATTGCAATAGAAATAGACAGAGACCTTGCAGGAAAACTCAGGGAAAGATTCCGTGATTGCAGTAATCTTGAGATAATCAGCGCAGATGCCCTCAAGATTTCTTATAAAGAACTTGCGGCGCAGCATAATAAAAGGCTTAAGCTCGTTTCCAATCTTCCTTACAATATCTCAACCCCGATTATCTTTAAACTCCTTGAGGAGCGGGAGATTTTTTCAATGTTTCTCTTTATGCTCCAAAAGGAAGTGGCGCAAAGAATCGTTTCCCCTTCGGATACTAAAGAATACGGGATCTTATCCGTGATGGTTCAGCTGCTTGCTGATGTGAAGTTAGAATTTGATGTTCCGCCGTCATCTTTTTATCCTATCCCAAAGGTCAATTCATCTGTTGTTCGATTTAACATACTTGATAAGCCGAGGGTAGATGTTGGTGATGTCGATTTTTTCAAAAAGGTTGTAAAAGCATCTTTTGGCCAAAGGAGAAAAACTTTATTGAATGCCTTAAAGTTGTTTAATATAAAACATACTCAACTTGTTGAATTATTTAATATAATAAATATAGACCCAAAGAGGAGAGGGGAGACGCTTACCCTTGAGGAGTTTGCGATTTTAAGCAGTGAATTGAAGAAACTGCAAACAAAGTCGTAACTAAATTAGTGAAAATCTTGCCTGCCTTACGAAGCCCACAGTCTGAACACCAAGTCCCCAATTGTCCCGTCCCCAATTGTCCAAAATGCAAGCATATTGTAAAATAATGCTTGCATTTTACTTTGATTTATTCTATAATACCAACAAGTGAAAGTAGGTAAAAGGGAGGTGATTTTATGAAGATCTTTTTATTTACACTTTTACTTTTTCTATGCGCACCTGTATGGGCATGTGAGAATTCTACAGGAGATGTCGAATCTGGAATGGAGATAATATGTCCGGAGGAGGAAGAAACACCAAAGGAATTAGAAGAAATGGGATTGGGATTGGGAAATATGATGATTATAGATGAGTTTATTTGTAAAATCCCATCGTCTAATGAAGAAGGGTTGTGGTGTGAGTATAGGATTGATGACACTACCAAGAACCTGTATCTTATAATCTATATGGATGAGAGCAAGGAAGAAATCAGGGCGGTATTTATGTTTGAGCCTAAAACTAAAGAGATGAATATGATTTATGCTGGGAAAAAGGCTGGACTGTGAAGATGACCCGCTTTAAGCATTAAATAATAGTTGACATTATATGTTTTTATAATGTAATATGCAAGCATAAATTACAAATGCAGGTGCAAGCATGCGCAAGGACAATTATAGTAAAGCAATAGGTGGTTACGCACGAGCAGCAAAATTAACCCCTGAAGAGCGGTCAGCAATAGCGCAAAAAGCCGCAAAAGGAAGATGGGACACAGACCTAAAGATACCAAAAGCTGTCCATCTTGGCGTAATAAAGCTTATTGGCATCAAAATACCATGCGCTGTTCTTGATGATGGAACCCGTATTCTTAGTGAAAGAAGCGTAGCAAAGGCATTAGGCAACGGCAACAAGGGAGAAGGTTTTTACTTGCAGATGGTAAAAAACGCCTCTCATAGTAATAATGGATTATTGCCGGAATATATTTCCATAAGGAATTTAGAGCCTTTTATCGGTCCAGAAATAAGGGAAAAACTCTTAAATCCAATAAGTTACAATACAGAAACAGGAGCAAGTGTGCATGGAATTTCCGCTGCCCTATTGCCTGAAATATGTCAAATATGGCTATCGGCGCGTGAAAAAGGCGTCCTTACGGAAAACCAATTAGCAACAGCAGCAAAAGCAGAAATATTAATGCGAGGTTTTGCCCAGGTGGGCATTGTTGCATTGGTTGACGAAGCTACAGGCTACCAAGAGGTTAGGCCGAAAGATGCTTTGCAGGCGCATTTAGAAACAATCATCGCTAAAGAACTTGTTGCATGGGCTAAAAAGATCCCTGATGAATTTTATGAAAACATATATAGACTCAAAGGCTGGCCGTGGCCAGACATTAAAAAGAGCCGATTCAGTGTTGTTGCACGATATACACGGGATTTAGTCTATGAAAGAATTGCGCCTTGGCTGCTAAAAGAATTAGAGAAAAAAAGCCCGCCAGATGAAACATGGAAGGGGATAAACAGACGTCGTCAATGGCGCACCGAGGATTTTGGAAATTCGATATTGACCCAGCATTTAAATTCTTTGGTAATGTTTCAACGGCTTGCATTGTCTAACAATTACAAATGGAGAAGGTTTATTAATATGGTAGATAAAGTATTGCCAAAAAGGGGAAAGACCTCCTAATTTATACCCCAATCTTGAGTTTAAGCCCGTCCTGCCTTAGCCGCCTTTATTTATGCCTCCTTTATAATTGACAACTGTATCAAGTATGATACATTTTGCTCATGAAAGATTATATCCTTGTTCTCATAACCGTTGGTTCTATAAAGGAAGGAGAAAAGATAGCCTGCGCTCTGGTTGAAGAAGGGCTTGCGGCATGTTGCAATATCATACCCGGAATAAAGTCTGTATTTAAATGGAAAGGCAAAGTTTGTAAAGAAACAGAGGTCTTGCTTATGGTGAAAAGCAAGGCGCCTGTCTTTGAAAAACTCAAAAAAAAGGTCAAAACACTCCACAGCTACGAAACACCTGAGATTATAGCATTTTCCATAAAAGACGGGCTGCAGATGTATCTAAACTGGATTGATGAGGCGATTAAGACATAGATATGACCCTCGCTGTTGTAACCCCGACCCTGAATGAGGAAGGATGCCTGAAGAAGACACAAAAACTTACCTAATTAGGGAAGGGAAAAGGGAGACCAAAGAAAGGCGGGGAAGAGGGAAAATACAACCGTCCCTTTTTACCTTTTTACTTTAAGAGTCCATATCAATCATTTCCTTTGATGACTTTTTCACTATTGTTTGATAGTATTTTACCAATTAATTAAATGAGGTATAGAAAATGAAGATAGAATTTAAAGACTTATTAAACTTTACTTTAGGAATATTATTGGCAGCCATTATTTTTAAACCATGTTCTGCAGAAGTAATCATTGGAGACAATACTAAAGGAGGGTATGCGCGAAAACTTTTTCTTAAAGACAACTATCTTTATCTTGCGGATTGGTATTCCGGCATGCATATTTACGATGTAACCTTACCTTATAAACCGGTTCATATTTCAAATATTCATACCCCCGGATCGCCAAAAGGCGTATATGTGTAAAAGGGAATATTGCCTATGTCGGTGATGATGACCATGGACTGCAAATTATAGATGTAAGCGATCCAATTAATTCTAAGATTATCAGTAATGTCCCTACTAAAGGGCTTTCACATATTGTTGATATGGTCGAAGATTATATCTATGTGGCCGATCACGAAGGCGGAATCTATATTATTAATGCAAGTGATATCTATCATCCAGCATTAATCAGCAGATTTGAAACCAAGGGATTTGCATGGGGAATAAAGATAAAGGATGGATATGCCTATGTAGCGGCAGATAGAGGAGGATTATTGATTATAAATGTCAAAAACCCTAAAAATCCGGTACTTGTCGCCAGTTATCCTGCCGCTATTAATGCGGAAGATGTTAAAATTAAAGATAATTTGGCTTATGTTGCTTCTTATAGCACTGGTTTACATATTATTGATATAAAAAATCCAGAAAGACCTAAAGTTAAAAGCGTTTTGAAAACACAGGGTAATCCAAGAGGGGTTTTTGTCTCCGGTAACTATGCATATATTGCTGACTGGAAAGCGGGGCTTCAAGTCATAGATATTAGCAATGCGGAAAAACCTGAAAGAATAGGAGGGTATGATACCAGCGGAATGGTCTGGGATGTTACTGTAAGAGGCAACTATGCTTATCTGGCGGATTGGGAATCCGGGATTAAAATAATAAATGTTTCCAATCCTAGAAAACCTTTTGAAATAGGAGGATATGGATATTACGGTTATGCCCGACAGGTTTATACAAAAGGAATTTTTGCTTATTTGCTGAATGGTTCACAGGGGCTTGATGTAATTGATATAAGCAATGCCAGCAACCCTACATGGATTACAAGTGTCGATTTGCCAGGCGATGCACAGAGCCTTTTTGTAAAAGACAATACTGCTTTTATCGCTGCAGGCGATGCAGGATTGCATATTGTTGATATCAGCAATTCTTATAAACCTGAACGGGTCGGCGGATATGACACCCGCGGAATAGCCAATAAAGTTTTGATGGAAGGCAATTACATTTATATTGCCAATGAAGAAGATGATTTGCAATTATTAGATATCTCCGAACTGGCAAAACCTAAGCCTGTAAGCAACTATAAGCCTGGCGGATATATAATGGACATGTGTATTTATAAAAATTATTTATTGATAGCAGAGAGGGATTCGGGATTGGAAATAGTGGATATCAGCAATCCCGAAAAATTGAAAAAAATCAATTTATTATCTGGAAAAGGTGTAACTAAAGTAAGAACAAAAGATAATTTTGTATTTACTTCCATTGGTAAAAATAGTCTGCGCATCCTTGATATTAGCGATATTCAATCTGTTAAAGAGGTAAAGAATATCGAAATAGGTTCTTTGATTAGAGATATTTACCTGAAAGAAAATAATCTGTATATTGCATCAGAAAAAGAGATGATTAAATTAGATGTTTCTGATCCTGCAAATCCCGTTATATCCCAAAAGGACGGAATGAATATTAGTGCCTCCTCTATATTTGTGGGTGATGATAATAACATTTATGCAGCAGCAGGAAATGACGGTTTAAGGGCTATATTTTTCGTTATGCCCCCTATACCTAAGGGAAGGTTTAAATGACCATAAGTACTGCAATCTCACTTTTTCCACCATATCACAGCTTATTTTTTAAGAAAAGAAGAAAAGGGGACAACCGTCCCCTTTTCCTTTTTCCTTTTCGTCAGTGGAGGTCAAAACAGGCAAAAGGAAGATAATATAATTCTTCCTCTCGCCTATTGTGAAATATTCAAAAGAAAGCCTGACGCTGAGATAATTTAATATGTCCATTTCCGTCATAATCCCAACCTTGAACGAAGAACATAATCTTGAGGATACGCTGAAGTCAGTTGGTCAGGGTGTGGAGATTATCATCGTAGACTGTGGAAGTAGGGATGCAACAAGGGAAATAGCCAGAGGTTTTACAGAAAAAATCATCATTACTGAAAAGGGGAGGGGGATTCAGATGGACATGGGCGCAAGGGAGGCGTCCGGTGATATACTTCTTTTCCTTCATGCCGATACATCCCTTCCAGAAAATTGGAGGGGTTGCATTGAAAATGTTTTACTGGGGACAGATTTTAAATCTGTCCCCACATTGGTTGTTGGCGGAGGGTTCAGCCTGAAGATAGATTCAAAGGGTTTTTCTTTTCGTTTAATAGAGGCCGTTGCCAATATACGCGCAAAATATCTTGGCCTCATCTACGGCGACCAGGCCATATTTGTAAGAAGGGATGCCTTCTTCTCATCAGGCGGTTTCATGGGCCTTCCGCTAATGGAGGATGTGGATTTTATAAGAAGGATTAGAAAGAAGGGGAAAGTCCTTCTGCTAAATGCAGATGTTTCCACATCGTCGAGACAGTGGCAGAAAAAAGGGATACTGAAGACAACAATCGGAAATTTGTTTTTCCTTTCCCTTTATTATGCCGGTGTTTCGCCGCAGAGGTTATACAGGTTATATTATGCGTAAAACAAAGATTGTTGCCACACTTGGGCCAGCCACAGAAAAGGCATCTGCTGTAAGAAGGCTTATTAACAGCGGGGTTGATGTGTTCAGACTTAATCTTTCCCACGGCAGCCTATCGTGGCATGAAGAAAGGGTTAAAATAATTCGCACAGCCTCCAAAGAGGCAGCTAAGCCTGTCTCCATCATCCTTGACCTTCAGGGGCCAAAGATCAGAACAGGGCTTTTGAAAGACGGAAAGCCCATCAATCTCAAATCAGGCGATATTGTTACAATAACAATAAAGCAAAAATATGGCGCTCCCGGCATTATCTCAACACCTTATAAATCCCTTTTAGGAGATGTGAAAAAAGGGGACAGGATACTTCTGGATGACGGCACAATGGAGTTGAAGGTTTTAAGTTCATCCGATGCTGATATAAAATGCAAGGTCGTAACAGGCGGCCTCCTTAAAGAGCATAAAGGCATGAACCTTCCAGGTGTCAGGCTGAGCGTCCCATCTTTGACAGAAAAGGATAAAAAGAATCTTAAACAAGGGCTTAAGTGGGGCATAGATTATGTTGCCCTTTCATTTGTTAGAAGCGCCAAAGATGTGAAGGCAATAAGGAATTATATCAAAAGGCTCGGATTTTCTCTTCCTGTAATAGCCAAGATAGAAAAACCAGAGGCAGTGGAGGATATAGATAATATACTTGATGAGGCCGACGGTGTTATGGTGGCGAGGGGCGACCTTGGTGTTGAGATGGAGCCGCAGAGGGTTCCCCTCATCCAAAAAGATATAATAAAAAGGGCAAATAAAAAAGGAAAGGTGGTCATAACAGCAACACAGATGCTTGAGTCCATGATTAACAGTCCGAGGCCCACAAGGGCAGAGGCAAGCGATGTTGCCAACGCCATTCTTGACGGGACTGATGCGGTTATGCTTTCAGGCGAGACATCTGTTGGAAGATATCCGATGGAGGCTGTGGAGATGATGTCAAAGATTGCATCTGAGGCAGAGAACGGGCTTATATCATCGGATTTCAGGCGGCGCAGGTCTGAGTTGATGTTTTCAGCCTACGATACTGGTTCCGGAAAATCCTCAACATTCCCATTAGCCATTGCCTATGCAGCGCTGGATGCATCCATAGAGACAGACGCAAAGGCAATATTAGCCTATACCATATCAGGAAGGACTGCGCAGCTTGTCTCAAAACTTAAGCCAAAATGCAAAGTGTTTGCCCTGACGCCTGAAAATACCGTCTATTGCAGGCTTCCGCTTTTATGGGGAGTTGTACCGGTAGTCATCCCTTTTGGAGATTCTACAGACAGGATGTTGGATATTGGCGAGAGGGCGCTTATCAAGAGAAGGCTCTTGAATAAGGGCGATGTAGTTGTTATAGTTTCAGGGACATCGGCCCAAATGGGCGCAACAAATATGATGAAGGTGCACAGGGTGGGAGAGTAAAATGCCGGCTTAAGATTGATCGATGAAGGTATAAGAAAAGGATTTTTTCCTTCAACCTTCAGCCTATTCTAAACAGGAGGGCTTCTATGGAACTTAAGAAAAAGGTTTCGGACATTCACGACTGCCTGAAAGGGATTGTAAAAATAGAAAAAGACAATGTGGCGGTGCAGGACGAAAAGAGGCTGATGGAGGCGGTGGACTGGCTTGTTTATAATGCGGTGTTCAATGCCGATAATGAGATAAAGGCCAATTGCAGGTGGCTTATAAAGGCTGCGGCTTTAGCTTTGGGTATAAGGTCTGCGTCTATTCAGGGGCTTTACGAGGCGATGGGGAGGGGAGAGGTGGCTGGTTTTACCGTGCCTGCGGTGAATATAAGAGGGCTTACTTATGACACTGCGCGGGCATTATTTAGGTCAGCCCTGAAAAACAAGGCCGGCGCAATTATATTTGAGATAGCAAAAAGCGAGATGGGTTATACAGACCAGAGCCCTTATGAATATTCAACAGTTGTCATTGCGGCAGCAGTAAAAGAAGGCTACAAAGGCCCTATCTTTATTCAGGGAGACCACTTTCAGATAAACCCGAAGAATTATGCCCAGGACAGGGAAAAGGAGATTGCCGGATTAAGGGAGCTTATAAAGAAGGCGGTCGGCGCGGGTTTTTACAATATAGATATTGATTCGTCAACGATTGTGGATTTAAACAAGGCATCTGTTGCAGAACAGCAGAGGCCTAATTTTGATGTTACAGCGCAGCTTACTGAATTTATACGGGATATAGAGCCGGAGACAACGCCGATATCCATCGGCGGAGAGATAGGCGAGGTGGGGGGTAAAAACTCTACCGAGGAAGAATTAAGGACATTTATGGACAACTATCTCTCAACCCTTGCGCGGATGGGCAACAACATGAAGGGCATAAGCAAGATGAGCATCCAAACCGGCACAAGCCACGGCGGCGTTGTCCTGCCGGACGGCACAATCGCAAAGGTGAAGGTTGATTTTGATACCATTGAAAAACTTTCCAATCTGGCGCGCAAGGCCTACGGACTTGCGGGCGTTGTCCAGCACGGCGCATCAACCCTGCCAGATAACGCCTTTGACCTCTTCCAGAAAAGAGGCGCGGCAGAGGTGCATTTGGCAACCGGTTTCCAGAATATGCTCTATGACAGCAAAAACTTCCCTGAAAGCCTTAGGCAGGAGATTTATAAATATCTGCATACCCATATGGCAAAGGAGAAAAAGGAAACTGAGACTGACGAGCAATTTATCTATAAGACAAGGAAAAAGGGATTAGGGCCTTTTAAGGAGAAATTCTGGAATCTGCCCCTGAGCACAAGAGAGAAAATTGGAAGGGAACTGGAGGAAAGGTTTGACCTCTTGTTAGGCAAGCTGAAGGTAATCAATACATACGATATCGCCGCAAGATGGGCTAATCCGGCAAATATTGCTTTAAAACTTGAGAACGAGATGGCTGGAGTTGATTCTGAAGGCAAAAAAATAAAACAGGAAAAGGGAGAGAGGGGGGAATAAAAAAGGAGGTTATATGCCAATAGAACGGATTCACCCAATGATAGTGCATTTCCCTATAGCGCTTTTGATTACAAGCGTTTTTCTTGATTTCTTGAGGTTGGTGACAAAGAAGGACGATTTTGAAAGGAGCGCCTTTCACCTTTTATTTCTGGGAGCTCTCGGCGGCATAGTTGCCATTATCTTTGGCCATTTTGCAGCGGATGTGGCGTCAGACAGGCCTAATATAGCCGATACTATTGAGACGCATGAAGCCCTTGCATTTACCACCGCGCTTTTATTTATAATCCTACTTATTGTCCGCTATATATTCGTGAGAAATGATAATTTCAGCAAGATAAGGCCATACTATTTGATAGCCGCAGTTATGGGGATTGGCCTGCTTCTTACAACCGCATATTACGGTGGACAATTAGTATATGATTACGGCGCAGCGGTAAGCGCTGCAATCCTGAAGTGAATTACCCGCCAGCAAGCTGGTGGGTATCTAACCTAAAATCTCCCCTCCCTTGACGGGAGGGGACTAAGGGGAGGGTGTGCAGTATTACAAAAAGTTTTCACCCCCACCCTGCCCTCCCCCGTCAAGGGGGAGGAAAACTTTAGGTAGTATTGCTGATTGCAAAAATTTTTCCATTTGACAATTTTTTTCTGCTTGCAATAATTGCCACGGTTCATAAACTACGATTAGACTGCTTATATGAATAATCAAGAAAAGATTTATTCCATATTGCCTGCGCTTCTAATTATCATTGCGATATTTTGTTCTGTCAGGGCGCGGGCTGATATGTATAAATATGTTGATGACAAGGGCACTCTGTCTATTACTGATGATTTGGCAAAGGTGCCGGAAAAATACAGGTCAAAGACAGAGGCAATCAAAGAACAGAAGATACAGGTAATAGTGGCGCCGGCAGAAAAAGAAAAAATGTCAGGCAGTAAAGAGCCGGCAGCAATAGGCGGCGGAATAACTGCGGAGGGTTTAAAATCCCTTGCGGCAAACAAGAAGATTTTGGCTGTTGCTCTTGTTTCATGTTTAGGATTATTGGCTGCAATGATATTTATTTTAAACAAATATGTCAAGAACAGGATGGTAACCAGACTCATCTTTGTTGCGATAGCAGCAGTGCTTATGGTATTCCTTTATAAGACATATGCCGAAAATGTTTACAGGCAATTTTCCGATGCAAAAAAAACTGCTGAAGATGCAAAAAAACTTATTGAGCAGAAGCAAAAAGAACAGATGAAAGGATTGGATGATATTGTGAAGTAAAGAAAAACAAAGGAAATATAATCAGCCTGCTTTTGCTGTTCAATGTTTTGATTCCGAAAATACCCCATCCCCACCCTGACCCTCCCCTTGAAGGGTAGGGAATATTTCCTCTCCCTCAGGGAGAGCTTTCACACTTTAACTCCCTCTCCCTCAGGGAGAGGATTAAGGTGAGGGTGGGGTAATAAGCATGGTATGTTATCAAGAAACAGGCTATGCATGAAAATTGTAATGTTATCCAACCACATAACTATAATGAAATTCAATAGTTGCGTCAATTTTATTTTTATAATTTGGTTGACATGGTTCAATAAGTTGGATAAAGTCCAAAAACTGTATAATTACTAGTTAGGCGGCGTTGTCGTTATCCTGAAAGGGGGTCTTCAAGTGGCAACTTCAGTCAATTCCCTCGGATTGATCCTGGACGTCCTCGGCGCAATTCTTCTGCTCAAGTTCGGCATTCCACCGAAGATCGATCCCCAGGGCCACATCTATTTCATCGCAGAGCAGGTAGATGAAGCCGAAATCGCCATGGGAAAGCGCTACTGCTTCTGGTCCAATGTAGCAGTAGTCCTCCTGATTGCAGGATTCGCTCTTCAACTTGTCAGCAACTACATCAAGTGATCACCCAACGCCGCCTAACAACTCGGTGGAGGCGACCCGCCTACGTGCCGCAAACGGACACTTGTCTTGCCCATCAGGCTGACGTAGAGTGAAGGGAGCCTCGCCCACGACGACGGGCGACTCACCTCGAAGCCGTTATGATGACAGCGCTATAATGAATTGTGAAACGTTTCTTATGGCATCTGGCCTTCGGGGGATACGGGTGCAGGTTCTATTCCTGCAAGGCAATCCAACTCTGACTGTAAGCCGCAACCTAATCCATCTTGGAAGAACATAAACGCAGAGATGTCCGTTGGCATTAAACAGGAGAGGGAGGCGCCTATGAAAGTCAGAACGATCAATAAACTGGTCAAGAATACAGTCATAACAGTCAGATTTAAAGCAACGTTATTGGCTGCGGCTTTGGTCAGTTGCTTGTTGAATGCCCCGTTGACCAGATCCCATAAGATTTGGACAGGACAGGCAGTATAAATTGACACCACTCCAACGAACTGATATGCTGTGATTTAACTGAGATCCCAAAGAATATGGAGGTGTAATCTCGGATATGACAAGTGCAACGCAAACTATTTTTGAGCAGGCGCTTCGCCTCAACCCGGTAGAACGAGCGGAACTAATCGACGAACTCTTTCACAGCTTTGATAAAAGCCATGATGAGCGGATTGATGCTCTCTGGGCCGTTGAGTCAGAGTCAAGAATTGATGCATTCGATGCTGGACAGATAAGTGCCGATTCCGCTGAGGCTGTATTTGAGCGGATAAGCAAACGATGAAAATCCGTGTTCTCTCCTGCGCAGAACAAGAATTAGCAGAGACCGTCGACTACTATAACGAACAGTGTCCCGGACTTGGCTATGAATTCGCGGCAGAGGTTAAGAACACATTTTATCGCATTAAATCCTTTCCTGAAGCATGGCCCCTTATATCCAGCCGCTCAAGACGCTGTATTACCAATAGATTCCCTTATGGAGTTTTGTACCATTTCAGGCAGGAGTTTATCCTTGTCTCTGCAATAATGCACTTAAAACGTGATCCGAAAAAGTGGCAGGAACGAATAAAGAAAACGCTCAGATAACAAGCCGCTCCACATTGACGCTGCTGCTTGCAAAAAAACCGCAAGCCAGACGCGCAAGTGAGCTTAATCATTATGATGACAGCGCTATAATGAATAATGTAAAAAATCGTTCTTAATGTTTTTTTGTTGCATTAACGGCCTTTATCTCAATTGGCGATGAGGGGTTATTGCTGATTGGTATTGTAAACCTAAAAATAGTTCCTTTTCCCAATTCGCTTTCTATTGAAATATTGCCTCCGTGCCTCTCAATAATATATTTTGCCAGAGAAAGGCCCAGGCCTGTGCCTTTTGTTGTTTTTGCAACATTGCCGGCCCTGAAAAATTCCTCAAACATGTGCGGCATATCCTCTGCCGGTATGCCTATCCCCGTATCTTTTACCTCAACAATAATAAAACCATCGCTTTGTGAAACTTTTACCAGAACATTTCCGCCCGACGGTGTATATTTGAAGGCATTGGCAATAAGGTTTGCAAGGACATGGATTATCAGTTCTTTGTCCGCTTCTATTTCCGATGTCTCCTCATCAACTGCAACTTTTAATTCTATCTGTTTTTCTCCTATTTTAGGCAGCACTATTTCAGCGGCAGTATATATCAGATCTTTGATATTCAATCTCTGAAGATTGAGATTTCTCTCTGCCCTGATTCTGGATAGATCAAGAAGGTCTTTTGTATAATGATGGAGAAACTCTGTTTTTTTATAAATCCTCTGCAAAATCTCTTTTGTCTTTTCATCAGCAACTCCGGCAAATCCGCCAAGTATAACCTCCAAAAGGCTCTGGATAGAGGCGAGGGGGGATTTTAAATCGTGGCTGACCATCTTTACATATTCGTCTTTCTGTCTGTCTTTTTCCAACAGTTTCAGGGCGATCTCTTTTAACTCATTTTCCTTAAGCCGGAGTCTTTCTGATACAGATGCGGTGAAGAAGGTGGCAATAAAGATGGTGGATGAAAATACAAATGATATGGCTGTCAGATATGCAGAGTTTTTATAAATATCTG
The DNA here is from genome assembly GCA_030690165.1 of Deltaproteobacteria bacterium. Classification (NCBI taxonomy): domain Bacteria; kingdom Pseudomonadati; phylum Myxococcota; class Myxococcia; species Deltaproteobacteria bacterium. Next base: position 42,672 of record JAUYHF010000044.1, read on the forward strand.
TATTCAGAAATCCTCTTACAGGGTAATGAGGCATGGCATCCAGATACTCAAATATAAAAAGCCCAACTACCAGAAAACAAATAATGCCTGCCTGAATATAGCTTTCCTTTTTTGAAAGGAGCATGCTTGTAAATATGGTGTGAAATATAAAATAGAATATAAAAGGGTTTTCAGCGCCGCCTGTAAAATGGATAAGGATGGTCAGGCTGATTATATCCAGCATACTCTGGATAATTGCAAACCTTCTAATGTTAGCGGTTGAAGGGGTTTTATGTTTTAAATAAAGCTTAAACCCTGCATTATAAATAGCGATAAATAATGCGAGCAAGAAGATAATCCTGGCAGGGAGGATAATCTTAAACAGGTTTAGGGCAGTTAGAAATAAGAGAATGATAAAAACTATTGCGGCCCATCTTATATAGATGAACCACTCAAGTCTTTGTAAAAGCTCCTCTTCCAGCAGGTTAGTTGTTTGCTTCACTTTTGTTTAAGAAGTTTCTCAATTTTTACGAGCAAGTCCTTGGGTTTTATGGGTTTTTCAATAAATTCTTCAACGGGCAGATAGTCTGCATCGGTTTCTTTATTGAATCTGAAGCCGGTCTCCCTTCCCACTGAGGTGAGCATTAGAATTGGTATCTTTGAAAGTTCCGGGTTGTTTTTTAATTTATAGCTTATCTGAAACCCCTGATCCTTTGTCTTCATCATCACATCAAGTATTACAAGGTCAGGTCTTTCCGCTTCAGCCTTTTTATAGCCTGCATCGCCTTCATTGGCGGTTATAACAGCGTAACCTTTGCTCCCAAGCACTATCTTTACTGCCTCTACTATATCTGCATCATCGTCAATGATTAAGATTTTTGCCATAAAGCCTCCTCATACAAACCTTACATCCATTATATGCGTGGAGCAGGATATGCATGGATCGTATGCCCTTACAAGGGATTCTACGCCCCTTGTTATTTCCTCTTTGGGTCTATTAAGGATTGTCGGGATGAAGTTTCTTAAATCATCTTCTATGATAGCAAGGTTTTGGGCTGTTGGGATAATGCAGTTTGCGTCTTCTACAATCCCGTTCTTGCTGATTGTGTATTCATGATAGAGAGAGCCTCTCGGCGCCTCAACAACGGCTGCGCCCCTGCCGTATTTTTTTGGTTTTTTTAATTCCTCTTTTTTGAGGCTGCCTGACAGGAGTTTATCAATTATCTTTATTGCATCCTCTGCGCAATGGAATGTTTCAACAAGTTGCGCGATATTGTTCATAAACGGGTTGTGTGTATCCGGCGCAAGGCCGAGTTCTTTGGCTGCCTTCTTTGCCGCAGGGGAGAGTTTCGTGAAATTGTTGCACACCCTTGCAAGTGCGCCAACCATGAAGATACCTTTTCTGCTTCTGGCATGTTTTGCAGTGGATTGCGGGACGATGTTTTCCTTTATGACCTTCCTGTAATCGCCGGGTTTTGCAGTGTATTTTTGGCTGGACGATATATTTCCGCTGTAGAATGCGTATCCGCCGTCTTCCTTAAGCGAGATATATTCCCTTTTTTTGGAATATTGAGGGACATTAAAGGTTTTAAACATCTCAAGGGTTGCATTCAGGTCTTCAAATGATTCCTCAAGCCCTTTCTTTAATTCTTTCAACTCGCCCTTTTTCGGGATATGCGCAACCCCGCCTGGGAAGAATGATATGGGGTGTATGTGCCTTCCTGCAATAACCTCGCATATTTTATTGGCAAGTTTTTTAAGCCTAAGGCCGCGCGCCACTATTTCAGGATGGCTTTTGGCAAGAGGGACTATGCTTCCTGCATTGAAGAAGTCCGGCAATATCAGGAAATAGAGGTGGAGTATATGGCTCTGGATGGTTTCGCCGTGGAACGCAAGTTTTCTTAAAAGCGCCGACTGGTTTGTTATGGCAATGCCCATGGCAGATTCAATCGCCTTTACTGAGGCGAGGGTATGGCTTACAGCGCATATCCCGCAGATTCTGGACATAATGTGCTGCGCCTCGTCATACCTCCTTCCCCTGAGCATTGCCTCATAAAACCGCGGCGATTCTATAATATCAAAACGGAGTTCTTTTATTACGCCCTTTTTTATGTCTATTACAATATTGCCGTGTCCCTCAACCCGTGTAATATGGTTTATGTTTATATTTATGTTTTTATGCATATCGTTATCCTCGCCTTCCGTCACATTTTTATTTTCATAGAATTATACTATCAGATTTGATAACATTATTTACAATAAATATTTGTTAAAAGGAGAACTGTGATGAGAAAATACATTATTCCCATTTTTATGATAGTATTTTTCCCTGCTTTTATCAATGTTCGGGCGCAGCATCTGGAAGAAAAGACAGACGCTGGAAAGGCAAAATTTACAAAACATTTCAATGAAAGCCTTTTCAGGATTACAGAGAAGGAAGAGTTCAGCGTTGAGGTTCTGCTTGATGATAAGGAGTACAAAATAGGCAAGGGTGTGATTGGCATTGTAGTCCACGATAAAAATGACAATGATGTTAAATTTGCCGACATAAAAATCAGCTATCAAGACATGAAGGAATCCCCTGTCGTAATAGAAAAGGGACACGGGGTTTATGTAGTCTCAAACCTTAATATTAAGAGAGAAGGGAAATGGGAGCTCAACATAAAAGTGAAACAGTACAGAAAAGTAGACAAGACAACATTTATATTTCCGGATGTCTTGAACAAACCTCTGCCTGCAGGCGAATATAATTTGGATACAGCCGGCAAAACTAAATAATCAAAGTAAAAACAAATAAATCTGTCCCCATTTCCCACTCATTCCCCACTCTTGCCCCAAAAATAAAAAATGCTTTTTTCGGGTCAACGTATTACTTTCTTCACATTCTCGATCGCCTTATCATAATCAGGATGGTTTGACATTTCAGGCACAATCTCAACATATTTGATTAGATTATTTTTATCAATAATAAATATGGAACGCGCAAGTAGCCTCAATTCTTTGACTAAAACGCCATAAGCAGCGCCGAAACTTGCATCCCTGTGGTCGGATAATGTCTGAACCTTGTCTATGCCTGCTGTGGAGCAGAACCTGGAAATGGCAAAGGGAAGATCCATACTGATGTTCATCAACACTATATCTTCCGACAGCTTTCCAGTGGACTTCCCCCGAATTTAAGGACACTAAGTTAGGTTAGGCTACCATAGATTCGAGCTCATAAGATACTGGAGAAAGATACCCCAGTGTTGAGTGACGTCTCTTTCGATTATAGAATATTTCAATATAATTAAAAATAC
>JAUYHF010000045.1 GCA_030690165.1 Deltaproteobacteria bacterium
GGAGAAGGACAAGACCTATGGGTGTGTTCAGCGACAGAACGAGTATGGAAAGAATACTGTATGCTGTATTTACCTATGAAAACAAAAAGGAGGGAACTAATACCCCTTTCTTACTGACACATAATAATTGACATTACCTAATAAAATTTATTTGGAATAATGCGGTCTTTTGTGGTAAATAGCAGATTATATTTTAGAGATTCGTAATTCTTAATTATATTTCCGTAATCACAATTGCAAAGGAGAGAAAATGAAAAGAATAGCCGTTATTGCAAAGCTCACCAAACCGGAGGCTGTCAAGGTAAGCCAGGATGTTATAAAGTGGCTTATTGAGCGGGGCATGGAAGTTTATCTGGATACCGAACTTGGCGGCAGACTGAACTGGTCAAAAAGCTATTCCAGGACGGAGCTCCCGGGGCTTGTGGAACTTATGGTGGTCCTGGGCGGAGACGGGACAATGCTCTATACAGCCAGGTTAATCGGAGAGAAAAAGGTTCCGATCCTTGGAGTGAACCTTGGAGGACTTGGTTTTCTTACAGCCATTACAATGGAAGAGATTTATACTGTGCTGGAAAGGGTTATAAGGGATGACTTTGAGACAGAAGAGAGGATGATGCTTAATATAGAGATACACAGGGACGGTGGAAAGGCGTCAAAATATATTGTTCTGAATGATATGGTTATAAAGGGGCAGTTGGCAAGGCTTATCAGCCTTGAGACCCGTATAAATAAAGAATATGTTACAACCTACAGGGCAGACGGCATTATTGTGGCCACACCGACCGGTTCAACCGGATATTCCCTTTCAGCAGGCGGGCCAATCCTTTATCCCACCATCCACTCTATTATTGTGGCTCCGATATGTCCGTTTACACTGACCAACCGGTCTGTTGTTATACCCGACTGGATGACCGTTGAGATACTGCTCAAGGCTGACCAGGGCAATGTCTTTCTGACGATGGACGGTCAGGTTGACCTTCCTCTCAAAGGAGGGGATGTTGTGGAGGCAAAGAGGGCTGAGGCAAGCACCTATCTTGTAAAATGCCCCGGCAAAAGCTATTTTGATATTTTGAGGGAAAGGCTGATGTGGGGAGGGAAGTAGGTGGATGTTATTACAACTCAACATAAAAGACTTTGCAATAATTGATAACCTGCAGATAACGTTTGGCAAAGGATTAAATATACTTACAGGCGAGACAGGCGCGGGCAAGTCAATAATAGTTGATGCGGTTAAACTTATCCTTGGAGACAGGGCCTCTCTGGATGATATAAGGTCGTCAAAGGACGAGGCGGTTGTGGAGGCAATGTTTGATATATCATCACTTAAAGATATAGCGGAGCTGATGGAAACAACAGGGCTTCCAAATGAAGAAAATATTATAATACGGCGCGTCATATCCCGCTCAGGCAAGAACAGGACGTTTATAAACAACAGCATGGCAAACCTGACACTCTTGCAGGAGATAGGAAGCCGCATCATAGATATATACGGCCAGCATGACCACCAGTCTTTAACAAGACCGGAAGAGCATATTGATATTCTGGATAATTTTGGCGGCCTCATGCCTCTCAGACAAGAATATATCAATGCTTATACGGAATATGTCTCAATCAAAAAAGAATTAGATAGTCTTATGGCAGATAATGAGAAGCTTGTTGAAAGACAGGATTTTTTGAGTTTTCAGTCAAGAGAGATAGAGGCGGCAGGGCTTAAAACAGGAGAGGACGCGGAACTCAAAAAAGAAAAAGAAATACTTGCAAACGCTGAAAAAATCTTTGATGCAGCCCACAGCGGCCATGATATTTTATACGCATCAGGCGGCTCCGTGTTAGAGAGGATCGGCCATGTGCTGAACAGATTAAAGGATGTGTCAAGGATTGATGAAAGGCTTAATCCGACACTGCAAACCCTTGAGACCGCTGTCTGCCAGCTTGAGGATGCCGCATCATTTTTGAGGGATTACAGCCAGGAAATGAGCTTTGAGCCGGGCAGGCTTGAAGAGGCGGATAACAGACTTGACGCTATAAACAAACTTAAAAAAAAGTACGGACAGACCATTGAACTCATCCTTCAAAAGAAGAAAGAGATAGATAAGGAATTGGACGGCATTGGACATCACGATGAGAAGATAGCGGAACTGAAAAAGACCATAGACGGCTCAAGCGCAAAAGCAGTTGCCCTTGCGAAAAAACTGTCGGATAAAAGAATTGACGCAGCCAGGATATTAAAGAAAAAGATGGAGCAGGAGTTGTCTGACCTCGGCATGAAAAAAACAGTATTTGAGGTCAGGATAAAGGGAGACGTCGACGGAGCCGGCAGCTTTAATCTGGGCGAAAACGGCATGGACAGGCTTGAATTTTTTATATCCCCTAATGTTGGCGAAGAGCCGAAACCCCTTGCAAAGATCGCGTCAGGCGGAGAGCTTTCAAGGATTATGCTTGCAATAAAAAGGATCGCTGCAACCGGGAAAATACCTGTCCTGATATTTGACGAGGTGGACGCCGGCATAGGCGGCGGCACAGCAGAGGTTGTTGGAAAAAAATTAAAAGAGGTGTCAAAAAACCACCAGGTGCTTTGTATTACCCACCTGCCGCAGATTGCTGCTTATGCCGATAAACACTATTCTGTTGCAAAAGAGGTCAGGGCAGGCAGGACATCCGCATCAATAAAGGAGCTTAAAAACGAAGAGCGGGTTTCTGAAATCTCCCGCATGCTCGGCGGGGTTAAGATAACAGACAGGACAAGGGAGCATGCAAGGGAAATGCTGGAGAATGCGAGGGGAGGGGTGTAGCCGGGGTGAAATGTATGGTTTAGCATTATATTATGTGCTTTTCTGTCTTTGCCGTTTACTGTAAAAAATAATAAACTCATTTGGAGAAAGAACTTTAATCCCCTGACACAGTTTGACAGGAAAATGGGATTTATTTCCTGTAACAATACATGCTGCCCGTCCTGCAATGGCTACCTCAAGGAATGGCTCATCATCATGGTCTGGTAGAGAATGAGGCAGCGGTAAGGAAGCTATTGTTTCTCCGCTGTGTTCTATATATTCGAGGAGAGCAGCAACATTGTCTTTGTTGAACCCGAACTTTGGTCGGTGAAGGACCTCGTTATATTCAGCTAAAACACGGGCGTCAAGACACAAGGTCAGTTTACCAGATGAAATCATTCGCACAATTTCAGCGCATCGACCAAATGGTGACAGAAGACCGGCAACAAGAACATTGGTATCAACAACAACTTTCATTTAACCCGCTTTTTACGAACTGATTTGATTTCGGTGTCAATTTCATCCATAGTAATTCTGCCAGTCCCCTGCTCCACTGAGCGGCGCTGAAGACTTGCTACCGCTTCAACTGCACGCGCCTGCCGGAATGCTGCAAGCGATTCTTCAAGATTTGATTCGCTTATAGCCGCAAGAATGGCTATGGGCCGACCGTTGCTGGTAACAATCATTTCCCTTTCAGCAGAAAGGGCCTTCCAGAGCTGGGCCGACTTGCCTCGTAAATCACGGACACTTACGAATTTCATAGTTTTATCCTCCAATCGTGTGCAATATTGTATACACAATTGTCACTCAATTGTCAATCTAAAAATAAGGATTGATTAAGTAAGTAGGTTGGGTTGCGTTTTTCAACCCAACGATTTATTGCAATGGTTTGTTGGGTTTCGCAAAGCTCAACCCAACCTACACGACTTTCGCGTATGCTCGGCGGAGTGAAAATTACGAGCAAGACAAGGGAGCATGCAATAGAGATGCTGGAGAATGCGAGGGAAGGGGTGTAGGAAATAAATCTGTTGTCCCCTGTTTCCTTTATTACGAAATTTTCGGGCTAATGGGTGGTCTGCTCAATGGCTCTAATATCACCCTGTTTCCAATAATAATTATTTGAGTCTTGAAGATAAGAATACCTTTACTCACTATCCCCATATGCACAAAAGAATCAGTTCTGTATTCTATAAAATGATCGAGCCCTATATCTTTACTGTGCCCGGTCGAGGGATAGGACAGTCTGATATGGTTGTCTGTAACATCTTCAACGAACCAAAGATCGGGTAAAGCTACATTAGCACGAATTTCTATTTTCGGTGCTGGGTGAACTCTTACCCAACCCCTTAGTGTTTTAAGTTTCTTTTTGTTCATATCATTCTTCTATATCGATGCAAGCTAACCGGCCGCCGCCGGCGGTCCGTGTTGAGCGCAGGGCTAGGCTTCGGGACGCCTCGCACCGAAATCTCTGCCTGATGCTTCTTGAAACTTGAAGCTGAATTTCAAGAGGGCGTCCACGAGTGGGCCATCGCCGAACGCTTTTCCAATTACCGTGGCGCTAAGAAGACCGCGGTAATAGTAGTTCCAGATGTCGTACTCGTACTCCTCAATGCGTGGCGTTCCCAACATACCCGACAGTTGAAATCGCGGTGGCGTTCCGTCGCACATTTCCATTATGTGGGGTGAGGCCGCGTGGACGAACCCAGAGTAAACCTTACTAATGGTCTTCGACACAGCAATATCGCGCGAAGGATTAGAAGACCCCCCCACGATCCGAGAGATGTAAGCACGGATCTTCCTCCGAGGAACCATTTCGCGGTCTGAATGAGACCCCACCGGATCAGAAGGGTTGTCGAACTCTTCGGCAAAGAATGCCTTCAAATATCTTTGGTGTAGGTCTGTAATCTTGTCGTTAGTAATGGCGATCGCCAGAAAGAAAATGTCCTCGTGCAGTTCATCAAGGGTACGCTGCAGGATACCCTGTTCTTGAATGAATCCGTGATCAAGGAGCAATTGAGCGGCATGAAGTGTGCTTATGTAGCGAGCGAGCTTTTGGATCAAAGCCTGCTCGATTGATTGCTCGCGATAGCGCAATAGGAGGTGACCCTTCACGCGTTTCAGTTTCGGGGCCTGAACCATTTGCTCGAGATGGCGGAAGGCTTTCTCAAGGACGGCAAGCGTTTGGCGCGCGAGATCGTTCATGCTTCAAAGCCTAACATTCTTTTTTATGTCTACATACATCTTTTAGTGAATTTTAGGTCAACTTATGCGGAGAGTCAAGGAGAAAACTGCATAAACTATTTTCCTCTGCTTATACCAGACAAAACAAAAGCCAACAAGCCCTTAAGCGGGTTCAAGTTTGTAACTTGAACCCAAATAGTTCGTATAAAGGTAATCACGAAATTCAGGGAGCAGGTTACAAACCTGCTCCCGCAAGAGAATGGCTATGGGCCGACCGTTGCTGGTAACAATCATTTCCCTTTCAGCAGAAAGGGTCTTCCAGAGCTGGGCCGACTTGCCTCGTAAATCACGGACACTTACGAATTTCATAGTTTTATCCTCCAATCGTGTGCGATATTGTATACACAATTGTCACTCAATTGTCAATCTGAAAATAAGGATTGATTAAGAAGAAAGGATATTTAAGAGTATCTGGAGTAGAAGCAGACAATTTCAGGGGAAGTAGAAATAGGTGGTTCGTTAGAAGATTAACAAAAATATGGGAGTGTCTCTTGCTTCGGTGTATCAATCAGCACGGTTTGCATACTTTCTGCTCTCCTCTTTTCTTAACTCATTTTCAATCTCAATACTCTCCTTATCTCTTTTTTGCCATTTGCCAAAAGAAGATACAGCCTTGTTAACCCGTCTCTTTCTTAAGTATTCTTTAAGCGCCTCTGATACCAATAGACTAAAGTTGCCGGCAGTCTTTTTGGCTTCTGTGTAAATATCTTCAGGGATTGATATAGTGGTCTTTATCATATAGGCACCTCCGCATAGGGTATTATCATATGGTATTACCAGATAGCATGTCAATAAAAAAGCCTCAAGGCTGGGGAAAACCCTGAGGCTGTAAGGGAAAAAGGGGCAGCAGCCTCTATTTTTTCCTCATGCTAAACAGGATAAACGCCAACAAGCCCGTTACTGTCCCGTAAAGGAAAGCCGCCTCAGGCCCAATCTTATCCCATAAAGCCCCTGCAACAATGCTTGCAGGCAGAAGGGCGATGCCGACTGCCATGTGATAAATGCCGAATGCAGTAGCCTTTCTTTCAGGCGGCGCAATGCTCGCCAGATATGCCCTCTGCGTGCCTTCGCTCATCCCCTTGAACAGGCCATATAAAATGAACAGGGCTATTATATGCAGTTTGCCAGTCGCAAAGGCGAGCCCCGCATATATGCCTGAATAGAATATAAAACTGAAGGCCACCATCTTTCTTGTCCCTATTTTATCCGCCAGGATTCCCATCGGCATTGAAGATATGGAATATATCAGGTTGAAAGCAAGATAGACTACAGGGATAAATTCCTTTGGAATGCCCAGACTCTCTGCCCTGAGTATCAAAAACGCATCGCTTGAATTGCCGATGGAGAAGACGGTTATTACAAGGATGTAGCGCCTGAAATCGCCGTTAAAGTCTTTGAATGTAAGCTTTGGAAGTTTTGCTCCTTCTCTCGCATGTCTTTTCTCAGTTATAAAAAAGATTATCAGACAAACAGCGATTATGCCCGGTATTAAAGAAAGCCAAAACACCAGCCTGAAGTTATTCATAAACATGGCAAGGACAAAGAATGCGATGCCGGGGCCTATTACCGCGCCAAGGGTGTCCATTGACCTGTGAAATCCGAATGCCTTGCCGAGGTTATTATTTTCTACTGAATCTGCTATTATTGCGTCCCTCGGCGCAGTGCGGACGCCTTTGCCGAACCTGTCAACAAATCTGGCTGCGAGCACATCTGTCCAGTTTCCGGCAGTTGCCATTATGGGCCTGCTCAGAACAGAGACGCCGTATCCGATACCCATGAGGAGTTTTCTCTTGCCAAGCCTGTCCGAAAGCCAGCCTGAAAATATCTTCAATATGCTCGCTGTTGATTCCGCAATTCCTTCTATAATGCCTATGGTTGACTTGCTTGCGCCGAGGACAGTTGTAAGAAATATCGGGAGGATGGGATAAATCATCTCAGATGATATATCCATGAAAAGGCTTACAAGCCCTGCTGCGAAGACATTCTTTGGAAAGCCGAAGATTTTTTTGTCTGACATAACAATAATTTTTAACCAATTTTTGAGATTATTGCAACTGATAATCCGCATTTACCAAAAGCAAAAAGCATATATCAAGTAAACACAAGGCATGATATAACAGTAAGCAAAATCAAATCAAGAAGGAGACCCTTAAGGGGAGAGGGTTGTGGGTGAGGGGGGAAATAAATATAGGAGGTTCTTATGGCAGACGAACATGTTGAGAGTATGCTGAAGGTTGAAGAGGTATTTAAGCCTTCAAAAGAGATTATAGAAAAGGCATGGGTTAATGACTATGAAAAGACCTATAAACACGCGCTTGAAGACCCGGAGGGTTTCTGGGGTGAAATAGCAAAAGAACTTGAATGGTTTCTTCCGTGGAAAAAGGTTTTGAAGTGGGAGCAGCCATGGATGGGCGGGGCGTCATGGTTTGCCGGCGCAAGGTGCAATATTACATACAACTGTCTTGACCGGCATGTAAAGACATGGAGGCGGGATAAGGCGGCGATAATCTGGGTAGGAGAAGACGGATCTGAAAGGGTTATTACATACAATGAATTATTGAGGGAGGTAAATAAGGCGGCAAATATGCTCAAGTCCCTTGGTGTTGGGAAAGGCGACAGGGTTACTATTTATATGCCGCGTATTCCTGAGCAGATTATATCCATGCTTGCGTGCGCAAGGATTGGCGCTGTGCACAGCCTTGTATATTCAGGCTTCAGCGCAACGGCGCTGCAGAGCAGGATCCACGATGCCGAATCAAAGGTTGTTATAACCGCTGACTGCGGTTATCAAAGGGCAAAGTGCATTCAGTTAAAAAAGATTGTTGATGATGCGGTTAAAGACTGCCCATCAGTATCAAATGTGGTTGTTGTGAGACGCTCAGAGCCGAATCCCCCCTCACCCCCCTTTGAAAAAGGGGGGACGGGGGGGATTTATATTGACTGGCACGAAGCAATGGCAAAGGCATCTCAAAAATTTGAGGCTGTGGAGATGGATGCGGAAGATCCGTTATTTACGCTTTATACCTCAGGCACAACAGGCAAGCCAAAAGGAGTTTTGCATGTCCACGGCGGCTATATGGTGGGGACATACATAACAACAAAATGGGTCTTTGATTTAAAGGACGAGGACATCATGTTCTGCACAGCAGACCCGGGCTGGATTACAGGACACAGTTATATTGTTTACGGCCCGCTTTTAAACGGAGCGACAATCCTTTTTCCAGAAGGTGCGCCTGATTTCCCTAATCCCGGCAGGTGGTGGGGGTTGATAGAGAAATACAAAGTCAATATATTTTATACAACACCAACAGCAGTAAGGCTTCTTATGAAATACGGCGATGACTGGCCGCAGAAGTATGATCTCTCAAGCCTTAAAATTCTTGGCTCTGTGGGAGAACCGATAAATCCGGAGGCGTGGCTCTGGTATAGAAAGGCTACAGGCAACAGGCTTCCCATAATGGATACATGGTGGCAGACAGAGACAGGCATGATACTCATTACGCCGCTGCCTTGTATGGCGCTGAAACCAGGTTCTGCGGCAAGGCCGTTTCCGGGTGTAGTCCCTGAGATTGTTGATAGGGACGGCAAGCCATTGGGGGCAAACACAGGCGGTTTTCTTACCATCAAAAGGCCGTGGCCTGCAATGATGAAGACGATTTATAAAGACCCGGAGAGATACAGCCAGTATTGGAAGACAATCAACAATGTCTATCTCGCAGGAGATATGGCAAGACAGGACGAGGACGGCTATTTCTTTTTCATGGGAAGGTCTGATGATGTTATAAAGGTATCTGGTTACAGACTTGGCACAGCAGAGATAGAGAGCGCTATTGTCTCGCATCAGTCAGTTGCTGAGGCTGCGTGCATAGGAAAACCAGATGCGCTCAAAGGCGAGATAATTAAGGCATTTGTGATATTAAAGCAGGGCTACGAGCCGTCAGATTTACTACTTGATGAGATTAAAAAACAGGTGAGAAAAGAACTTGGTCCCATTGCCATCCCATCTGAAATTGAATTTACCGAATGGCTGCCAAAGACAAGGAGCGGCAAGATAATGCGGAGGGTGCTGAAGGCAAAGGAACTTGGAGTTGAGCCAGGTGATGTGTCAACGCTTGAGGAGTAGGTAGTTGACGCTGAAAAACTTTCATCTGCTATAGAGGAAGAAGGTAATTATGAAAGCCAATGATAGCACAGGCTTAATGGACAGGCAGGATGCCTGCCCTACTGGTAGCACAGGCTTCCAGCCTGTGAAATATTTTCAGATTTACAAAAGGAATCTCCCTCACTGGCAATCACCCGGAAGCGTGTATTTTATTACCTTTAGAACATTCAAAAATATTACGCTTTCAGAAGATGCCAGAGATGTTGTTTTAAACTCTATTCTGTTCTGGAAGGGCAAGAAATTTAGCTTATATGGGGCAATAGTAATGCCAGACCATGCACATTTAATCCTCCAACCTTTGGAGAAGAAAGGCACAGACAAGATGTCTGTGCCACCAAACAAAACTGGTAGCACAGGCTTCCAGCCTGTGACTTCTTACTATAGTCTTGCAGAGATCCTTCATAGCATCAAGAGTTATTCAGCAAGCAAGGTCAATAAACTACTTGGGGAATCAGGGTCTCTATGGCTGGATGAAAATTTCGACAGGATTGTGAGGGATGAGGGCGAATTATTAGAGAAAATGAACTACATTACGAATAATCCGGTAAAGGTCGGGTTGGTAAACAAGGCTGTAGAATACAAATGGCTATATCTGGAAGGTATGCAGAAAAACAGTAAATAATGGGATTAAGTTTTTCTGTGGGACAGGCTTCTGGTAGCACAGGCTTCCAGGCTGTGTCAACACAGGCAGAGATGCCTGTGCCACCAAGAAAGAAAGGAGTTACTTATGAAACACATCCCTACAATTATCATTGTTATTATCTTATTTTTGCCCTTGTATGTCTCGGCGCAAACAAAAGAAATTATTTCAGAAGGCACATACAATATGGGCGATGGGGAGACGCCGAGTGTTGCTGAAAGCAGGGCGTTATTGCAGGCAAAGAGGACTGCCCTTGAACAGGCAGGGACTTATGTAGAGAGTTATTCAAAGGTAATAAATCTAAAGTTGACTGAGGATGAGATACAGGTTCTTGCATCGGGTTTGATGGAGGTGGAGATACTTGATAAAAAAAGGACTGTTATCGGAGACGGCATTCACTTCTGGGTAAAAATCAAGTCAAAGGTCAATCCTGATAAGATTCAGGATCTCGCAAAAAGGGTAAAAGAAAAAGATGTCATAGAGGATTACAAAAAGATTCAGGAGGCTTATGGTAAGAGCCAGAAGGATATTGAGGAATTAAAGAAAGAGTTAGCAGAGGCAAAGGGTGTAAAGGAAAGGAAACTGGTTGAGGCAAAGATTACAGATGAAGAAAGGCTATTTCAGGCAAATGCTTGGTTTGCTAAGGGTTATAAACACGGTATAAACAATGAATGGGATGCAGCAATAGAGGCATTTGCTTCTGCAATTGCTCTAAATCCGAGTTATGCTGAAGCTTATGGCAATCTTGGGGTTGCTTATGCCAATAAAGGGCAATTTGACAAAGCTATTGAGAACTACAATAAGTCAATTGCTCTAAATCCGAGTTATGCTGAAGCTTATAACAATCTTGGGGCTGCTTATAGTGATAAAGGGCAAATTGACAGGGCTATTGAGAACTTAAATAAGGCAATTGCCTTGAATCCGAATTATGTTGATGCCTATGTCAATCTTGGGATGACTTATAGAGAGAAAGGACAACTTGACAGGGCAATAGAGAACTTCAGTAAGGCAATTGCGCTGAATCCTAATTATGACAAAGCCTATTTCAATCGTGGGCTTGCTTATGCCAATAAAAGAGATATGGGGAGTGCAATCTCTAATTTTCAAAAGGCAATTATTTTGAATCCGAATAATGCTTTTACCTATATCATGCTTGCGGTTACGTATGATATTGAAGGTGATATGGGGAGTGCAATCTCTAATTTGCAAAAGGCATGTGATTTGGGAAATCAAACGGGGTGCGAGAATTTGCGTAAGGCTTTAAAAAAGAGATAGATAATATGATTGAATCAGAAATATTTAGTTCAGGTTGCAAACCTGAACCAACAAAGGCAATGGACGCTAACGCCATGAAGCGCTGGGCTATTTATATTGATATAGAAGGTTTTTCGAATATTTTTACGGTTGATAGCACCAAAGCAATTAATTTGCTTGGTATTCTTATGAAATTTTTATATGAGATTGGGAATAAAGTTTATCCAAATCACTCAGAGCGATTATTTATCCATCAATTTGGCGACGGATTCCTTATAGTTTCGGACTTTCCAGAAAAAAGTCTGGGAAGACCTATTGCAATTACTGTTGCATTAATGCAAATTTTACTGTGTCACGATGGGGTTGCAAGAGCAGGAATATCTGACGGTGATTACGGAGATTATAAAAGATGTTATCAATTTTTTTTGGGAGAAGGCATAGGAATTGAAGATGGTGTTATCAGACCTGGTTTCGGAATAATGACCATTATGCCAACTATGGGAGAAGCTTTGATTAAATCTTACAAGATTCAAAATAATAAGAAAAGCGGGCCATTGTTACTTATTGACCCTAAACTTAAAGATTATCTACCAACGGATAACATCGTCTATTGTGAGAAAAACAATGAATTAATAGTGGAGGTCAACTGGATTTATTCTAATCCACCCATAGCAAATAAAATATTTTCTCAAATCGGTATCAATGCTCCATTGCCTGCAAATCTTGTGGAAAAATTGAAAACTTATATAGAAAGAAATAAAAGTACACTTACTGAGGATTGGAAAAAGAACGCCTTGATATTAATTTCAGCAAAGAGCAAAGTATGGTAGAGAAAATCAAGGAACGCTTCCCACATTTCTTGACACAAAAACTGTTATAACCCCTTAATCACCCCGTGCCCCAGAAATAGAAAACAATATAGGCAAGGGGTTAAAGATTTGATAAAAAAGGTGAATTCATCTAAAATGTAGCAAACACAAATAGGGAGGTCATCAATGAAACTTACGGCAATTATTGAACGCGAAGGTGATGGATACGTATCACTGTGCCCGGAGTTAGATATCGCAAGCCAAGGTGATAGTATAGAGCAGGCGCGGGACAACCTTCGGGAAGCGCTGGAACTGTTTTTTGAGACAGCATCGCCCGAAGAGCTAAAACAACGACTTCATGACGATATTTTTGTAACTCATGTTGAGGTGGCAGTTGGGTAAACTCCGTGTTCTTTCCGGCAAAGAGGTTTGCGTTATCCTTGCCAAACACGGTTTTCTTGAAGTGCGTAGGCGCGGCAGCCACATCGTAATGCAAAAGAAACTGTCCAAAGGGACGGTTACAGTCCCAGTTCCAGATCACTCGGATTTAGGCTGAAATAATATCGCTTATAGTAATGTCATGGAAAGGGAGGGTCTTATGGAAAAATACGTTTTTGCAATCCTTGTTTCTCTTTTCTTATTTTATCCATCACAGGGTTTTGCAGAAGTTAAAGAGATTGTATCAGAAGGCACATACAACATGGGTGATGGAGAGACGCCGGGTGTTGCAGAAAGCAGGGCATTGCTTAATGCAAAACGGGTTGCCCTTGAGCAGGCAGGGACTTATGTAGAGAGTTATTCAAAGGTAATAAATCTCCAGTTAACAGAGGATGAGATACAGGCTCTTGCATCAGGTATTATGGAGGTGGAGATACTTGACAAGAAAAGGACGCTTATAGGGCACGGACTTAACTTCTGGGTAAAGATCAAAGCAAGGGTTTATCTTGATAAAACAGCGGAGCTCGCAAACAGGATTAAGCCTAAAGATAAATCATTTGTTGAGGACTATAAAAAGATTCAAGAGGCTTATGATAAAACTCAGAGGGATATTGAGGAATTAAAGAAGCAGTTAAAAGAGGCAATGGGTGAAAAGGAAAAGAAACAAGTAAAGGCAAAGATAGCTGATGAAGAAAGGTTGTTTCAGGCAAAAGGGTGGTTTGATAAAGGATACCAGCATGGTTTAAATAAGGAATACGATAAGGAAGTTGAGGCATATACCAATGCAATAGCATTAAACCCTAATTATGCCGATGCTTACTACAATCGTGGACTTGCCTATTATAACAAAGGACAATACGACAGGGCGATTGAGGATTATACCAGTGCAGTAGCAGTAAACCCTAATTATGCGGATGCCTACTACAATCGTGGACTTGTCTATTATAACAAAGGGCAATATGACAGGGCGATTGAGAATTATACCAATGCAATAGCCTTAAACCCTAATTATGCCGATGCCCACTACAATCGTGGACTTGCCCATTATAACAAAGGGCAATATGATATGGCGATTGAGGATTATACTTCCGCAATTGTAATAAACCCTAATTATGCCGATGCCTACTACAATCGCGGACTTGCCCATTATAACAAAGGGCAATATGATATGGCGATTGAGGATTATAATAAGGCAAGTGCATTAGACCCGAATGCTGCCGATGCCTACTACAATCGTGGACTTGCCTATCAACAGAAAGGTAATATGGGCAGGGCTACCTCTGATTATCAAAAGGCATGTGATTTGGGGTTTAAACTAGCGTGCGAGGGTTTGCAGAAGACTTTAAAAAATAGGTAGGGCTTAAGGAGGTATAGCGGAGCTCTTCAAGTAAGGCATTAATGTATATTGCTAACTTATTTATATGGTAGATTGCCCCATCCTAAAGATCTTTAGAGTTTCAGGGATGTTGTTTTTTATATCATCCAGTTGGAATGTTTGAGGCAGAAGCGTAAGCCCCCAGTCAGGGTCGAATATTCCTATCTGAAGGTTTCGATCTTTGAACACTTGAATGATAATAAATTTCTTTATAAAATATTTATCTTGCACCTCCTTGGGCATCATATGTGTGGTATTTTCTCCTTTAGGGCCAAATCTTTCTACTGCTTCGCCAGACTCAATCGGTTCAAACTTTATAGATTTAATGTATTGATCAAGTTCAGTAAATATCACCTCTTTTGGAAATATAACAATGCCGAAATTTTCTGAATTTTTATAGAGCTGATATTCATAAGCATGAGAAGAAACAGCAAAATAGGGGTTAATATTGAAGAAAAAAACGATAATTGAGGAAATAAGAAGCTTTTGCATTGTTTTATTAAACAACAAATTACTATTATATGTCAAATAAAATATAAGGCGAAGTCCGCATCTATTAGACTATAACCTTTAATCACCCCATGGCTCATGGGCAGAAGATAGTATATGCAATGGGTTGAAGGGTTAAAAGATTTGATAAAAAAGATAGATTTGTCTAAAATATGGCAAAGTATGAAAGGGGAATATTGCTGTTTGCAATTGTGGATGGGAAAGGGTAAAGTTTCATCATGACTCAGCAAGAGGCTAAAAAAATTATAACCGACGCCATTCAATCAGGCAGAAAATCCCTTCCTGAGCCAGAGGCGTTAGGCATTTTAAAGGCATGGGGAATACCTGTGCCGCAATATTTTGTTGCGAAAGATAAAAGTCTGGCAATAGGCGCTGCGAATAATATTGGTTACCCCGTTGTGCTTAAGATTCTATCAAGTGATATTATACACAAGACAGAGGCAGGCGGTGTAAAGACAGGGCTTAAGAACGATCAGGATATTGATGATGCATTTAATGAGATGATGTTTGAGATATCAGACAATTATGCAACTGCAAGGATTGAAGGTTTTTTGATAGAGAGGATGGCAGATAAGGGAGTAGAGGTGATTGTGGGAGGGGTTAGAGATGCGCAGTTTGGCCCGGCAGTAATGTTTGGGATCGGCGGCGTTATGGTAGAACTTTTAAAGGATGTTTCTTTCAGGCTTGCGCCTGTTACAAAGGTGGAATGCCTTGAGATGATAAAAGAGATAAAGGCATATCCGCTGCTTACAGGGTACAGAGGCAGCGAGCCTTGCGATATTGATGCGATTGCGGATGTGATTATAAAAGTCGGCGATATTATTAGCGAGATGGATGATATTAAGGAAATGGAGATAAATCCGCTTATCACCTATCCTGACAAGGTAATTGCCGTTGATGCAAGGGTGATATTAGTATGAATAAAACCCACGGCGGAAATATCTGGAAGATTGCGAAAGAGAATGAGCTGAGGCCTGAGGATATTGTTGATTTCAGCGCAAGCATAAATCCTCTTGGGCTTTCACCGAAGGCAGAGGCAGCCATTAAAAATGCCATCTCACTTTTAGGCCATTATCCTGAACCCGGGGCAGAGGCAATAATACATGAGCTGGCATCCTTTCATAATCTGCCTGAAGAGAATATCCTTGCAGGAAATGGCTCATCTCAATTCATATATCTAATCCCTCAGATTTTTCAGCCGAAAAAGGCGCTCTTAGTAGAGCCATGTTTCAGCGAATATAGAAATTCACTTGCAAATAGCTGCGCAATAGATTCATTCCTTTGCAAGGAAGACAATGGCTTTCTTCCTGATATAGACAAACTTTTTGCTGAGATTAAAAATGGTTATGACATTATCTATCTGGGAAACCCAGCAAACCCTGCAGGCGCCATCATTACTAAAAAGACAATCCTTGATATTGCCGCAGAATGCAAAAAATATAAAACAACCCTCATTGTTGACGAGGCGTTTATAGATTTTGTTGAACATGATTCTGTGAAGCGAGAGGCTGTCTTATTTGATAATCTTATTGTCATAAGGTCAATGACCAAGTTTTTTGCGATGCCAGGGTTAAGATTGGGCTATATCATTGCGCATGATAGGATTATAAGTAAGTTTAAGAATCTTATGCCGCCGTGGTCTGTAAATACCCTTGCCATTGCTGCCGGCATCGAAAGCCTTAGAGATAAGGATTATATAACAAAGACGAGAGAATGGCTGGCTTCTGACATGCCTTGTTTTATGGAAGGCCTTAAAACCGTGCCTTATGTTAAAACCTATCCGACAAAGGTCAATTATATGCTTGTTAAGATACTCTTCAATGATATAATCGCAGCGGATATCCAAAAACAGTTATTGAAAAACGGCATACTGATACGGGATTGCGGTGATTTTATCGGCCTTGGCAGCAGTTTTTTTAGGCTTGCGGTAAGAGAAAAAGAAGAAAATAGATTACTGATTGATTGTATAAACAAGATGTTTGTAAACTTGAAATAAAGGAGACAAATTTCGTCGCGCCTTGGTCTGCTTTGTTCTGACGCTCTGTAATGCGCATGTACTTATGACGCTGTGTACAGAAATTAGGAAGGGGGTGTAAGATGAAAGAAAGAGACAGAGAAATACGCAGGAGGCGGCGCAGAAGGGAAAAGGCAAAAAAGGAGAGGATCAGGGCATTGATAGCCAAGTCTGGAACTAACCCTAAAAAGAAACCCGCAGAGGCATTGCGCGAGGTAAAAGAGGAGAAAAAGATTATTCAAAGAAGAGCGGCGACAAAGGTTATAAAACCTACGCAAGAAGCAAAAGGGCATGCAGAGGCTGCAAAAAAGGGTGAAGAATAGGTGAAAAGATATCCGGTATTTCTTTGCTTATGTTTTATATTTTTATTTTGCATTGCAACCACCCCGATGTTCATCGGGGCTGTTCCATTTGGCATCAATAGCGGCACAGGCTCATATATTGTTGCTACTATTGCAGGCAGCGGCATAAAGGGTTTTTTTGACGGCTCTAAAGAAAAGGCGCAATTCAACTGGCCGACCGACGTGGCTATGGATGGCAAAGGGAATATCTATGTGGCGGATTTTTTAAATAACCTTATAAGAAGGATTAACAACAGTGGAGAGGTTGTAACATTTGCAGGAAGCGGTCATGGGGCATTTGCTGACGGCAAGGGGAAAGATGCGCATTTGAAAGGCCCTGATAATATCGCAATAGACGATGACGGCAATATCTATGTTGCAGACGCGGACAATTTCAGGATACGAAAGATTGCGCCTGACGGGGTTATAACAACCATTGCAGGAAGCGGCATCAGAGGCTATAGAGACGGCGAATTGAAAATTGCCATGTTTGTATATCCTACAGGCGTTGCTGTTGATAAAGGCGGCAATGTATATGTTGCGGACAGGGGAAGCCATACAATAAGAAAAATAGTGAATGGCAGACATGTTATTACTATAGCAGGCAACGGGTATCCTGCCTATGCCGATGGAAAAGGACTAAAGACGCATTTTCGTGAACCGATATCAGTGGCAGTTGACCAATCCGGGATTGTTTATGTTGCGGATTCCGGCAACAATGCCATCAGGAAGATAACGCCCGATGGTGATGTATCAACCCTTGCAGGAGGCAGCAGGCCTGGCTACAGGGATGGGAAGGGGAGAGAGGCGAGGTTTTCATGGCCGACAGGCATTGCCGTAGACGATGTTGGAAATATATATGTATGCGATTCGCACAATAACAGAATACGCAGGATAACACCCGAGGGTGTTGTAAGCACAGTAGCCGGCAGCGGCGTCCCTGGTTTTGCCGATGGTTCAGGTTATCAGGCGCAGTTCTGGTTTCCCACAGGCATAGAGGTTGACAGGATGGGCAATATCTATGTTGCGGATTCAGGCAACAACAGGATTAGAAAGATAAGCCAGGGCGGGATATTGCAGGCGATGAAATAGCGTCAAAGAGTCAGAGATTCAGAGATTTAGAAAAGCAAAGTTTTTGCTTTGACTCTTTGATACTTTGACCCTTTGACTCTAAAAAGGGGTATCTTTGGTAGTTCATGATGTAATAGTTGTAGGGGGAGGGTTGGCAGGCATGAGGGCTGCTATTGAGGCAGCAAGGAATAATGTAAATGTAGCCATCGTGTCCAAGGTTCATCCAATAAGGAGCCATTCTGTTGCGGCACAGGGAGGAATCAATGCGGCTATCGGCATCGATGACTCATGGGAGGCCCATGCCTTCGACACAGTGAAGGGAAGCGACTATCTCGGAGACCAGGATGCCATAGATATCATGTGCAAAGAGGCGCCCGGTGATATTCTTGAGCTTGACAGCATGGGCTGTCTTTTCAGCAGAGATGAGAAAGGGGTTATCGCTCAGAGGCCGTTCGGCGGCGCTGAATTTCCCAGAACATGTTACGCAGCGGACAGGACAGGCCATGCTATTCTCCATACACTTTACGAGCAGCTCCTCAAATACGGCGTGCCGGTCTATGAAGAGTGGTATGTGATTTCATTGGCAGTCGAAGATGGCATATGCCGCGGCCTGATTGTTCTGGATATACATACCGGAAAACTTCACAGATTGCACGCAAAGGCTGTAATTCTTGCCACAGGCGGTTACGGGAGGGTTTATAAAAATTCCACTAATGCGCTTATAAATACAGGGGATGGCATGGGGCTTGCGCTGAAAAGCGGTGCGTATTTAATGGATATGGAATTTGTCCAATTCCATCCCACCACATTGAAATCTACCGGTATTTTAATAAGCGAGGGGGCGAGGGGCGAGGGCGGTTATCTGGTGAATTCGCTCGGAGAGCGGTTTATGAAAAAATATGCGCCCAAGGCCGCTGAGCTTGCCAGCCGCGATGTTGTTTCAAGGGCAGCGCAGCAGGAAATTGAAGACGGCAGGGGAGTTGATGGCTGTGTATTCCTTGATTTAAGACACCTTGGCGAATTGCTGATAAATGAGAGACTTCCCCAGATACGGCAGCTATCAATAGATTTTGAGGGTGTTGACCCTTTAACGGAACTTCTCCCCATTAAACCAGGGGCGCATTATTCAATGGGAGGCATCAAGACCGATGTATGGGGCAGCGCTAATATAAGAGGCCTTTATGCCGCCGGTGAGTGCGCGTGCGTCAGCATTCACGGCGCCAACCGTCTGGGAGGGAATTCTTTATTGGATGCCATTGTTTTTGGCAGAAGGGCTGGACAGGCAGCATCCGATTATGCAAAAGAAACTGCGCTGGCGGAATTTCCGGAAGGTACGCTTGAGGCTGTCGCAAGGGATATTGCGTTTATAATGGATAAAACAGGCGGTGAGAAGGCAGCCTGTGTAAGGGATGAACTTGCTTCTGCGATGGCCGCGTATGTTGGCGTGTTCAGGGATAAAAACAGATTGGACAGCGCATTGACTGCAATAATTAGATTAAAGGAGAGATATAAAAATATATATCTGGAAGATAAAGGAGAAATCTTTAATACTGAGCTTGTTGCGGTTTTTGAACTCGGCCATTTACTTACTATTGCAGAGTGTATTGTGAATAGCGCAATGAACAGAGAAGAAAGCAGGGGCGCCCATTACCGCATGGATTTTCCAGATAGAGATGATAAAAACTGGTTTAAGCATACGCTCTTATTTAAAGATGACGAGAATATTAAGATTAAATTTACAGATGTTGCCATAACCAGGCATAGGCCTATGGAAAGGAAATATTAGCTTAAAATTAGTAAATATGTTTGACTAATCTTTAATGTTTATATTAGAATACGACATTTAAATTATATTTAGTTTGTGAGTCGCCTGTTATAAGGAGATAGAAATGGCCAAGATAGTAAACAATAGCACAGAGCTTCAAAAACTTATTGAGATAGGCAAGGACAGAGGATTTTTAACCTATGATGAGATTAATGATGCCCTGCCCCATGAAGGGTTTTCTGTTGACGATATGGACAGCCTTCTTGAGACGCTTGGGGAGATGGGGATAGAGGTAGTAGACAGCGCTGGAAAGGCTGTTGCTGAGGATGTTGCAGAGGAAAAAGAAAAGGTTTTGGAAGTTGAGGGAATAGAAGACCCTGTAAGGATTTATATGAAGGAGATGGGCGCTGTTTCGCTCTTGAACAGGGAGGAAGAGGTTGTTTTGGCCAAAGAGATTGAGGACGGCAGAAATGAGCTTAAAAGGCTTACATTTTTAAGTCCGTTTGCATCCAGAGAGGCTCTCCGAATATCCGAAAGGATAAAGTCAGACAAGGCGTCTCTAAGGGAGCTTATGGAGGAGGCTGAGGAGACGGGTCAGCAATATGATGAAGAGCGCAAAGGCGAGGTTTTGGCTCAGGTAGATAAACTTAAGAGGAGAAAAAGAGTAGGCGCATATAAATTATTAAATGAACTAAGCCTTAATCCAATAGTAATAAACAAGATTGCCCATCGGATAATAAAGTTAGAGAGACTTCTACAAAGGGAAGAGGCAAAGAGAGGTATTAAAAAGGCAGAAAGGGCCAAGAAACGTATAAGGTGGGTATTGAGAAAGATTGAAATGAACAGGGAATCCCTTAGACAATTGGCAGTGGGAGTAAGAAAACATGATATTGTTGTGAGAAGGGCAAAGAAAAGGCTTGTAGAAGCAAACTTAAGGCTTGTGGTGAGTATTGCAAAGAGGTATATGAACCTTGGTTTAAAGTTTTCGGACCTTGTTCAGGAAGGCAATATAGGCCTTATGAAGGCAGTGGATAAATTTGACTACAAGAAGGGCTTCAAGTTTTCAACTTATGCAACATGGTGGATCCGTCAGGCAATAACAAGGGCTATTGCCGACCATGGCAGGACAATTCGTATTCCGGTTCATATGATAGAGACCATAAACAGGCTCTTGCAGACATCACGGCAACTCCTTAAAGAGCTTGGAAGAGAGCCTACCCCGGATGAGATAGCGGAGAGGATGGATATTCATGTCTCAAAGGTAAGGCGGATCCTTCGCCTTATGAAACAGACCCTTTCTCTCGAAACTCCAATCGGCGATGATGATGAAAGTTCTTTGGGTGATTTTATTGAGGATGAAAAATCCCCTTCCCCTGCTGAGGCGGCAATAGAGAGCGACCTTTCTGACCAGACTAAGAGGGTGCTTGCAACCCTTACACCGCGCGAGGAGAAGGTTTTGAGGATGAGATTTGGCGTTGGAGAAAAACAGGATTACACATTAGAAGAGGTGGGTAAAGTTTTAGGGGTTACAAGGGAGAGGGTGCGCCAGATAGAGGCTAAGGCTATCAGAAGGTTGAGACATCCTACCAGGGTTAAACTGTTGAAGGGATTTGCTGAAGAATAAATTTTATCAGGTCTTCTGCCTCCTGCAATGATATACCGGTTAACTTAATCTGTTTTATCCTCGATTTTTGGCCAGACATGATTTCTACCTGGCTTTTTCTTATCCCCAGTACATTCGCAAGAAACTCTATGCATGCTGAATTTGCAGCGCCCTCCACCGGAGGAGATGTAAGCCTTATCTTTAAGGCGGTTCCGCCATGGATACCCACAATCTCATTTTTTGATGCGCGGGGCTGTATATAAAGCCTCAAAAGTATTCTTTCTTTATCCAATTTTAGAAAAGGTAGACTACTTCTTGATAAATTTGAGCCTGTTATAACCCACTTCCCATTCTTAGTCTTACAGCAAGTTCGTTTAATGTCCTTACCAGAAATACCTGCAAAAATAATATAATGAGCAAGACTATAATCGGCGAAATATCTATGCCTCCCATAAATGGCAATCTTCGCCGGATAGGATATAATATGGGTTCTGTTGCCTGGTATAAAAACCTTACAATTGGACTATAAGGGTCCGGGCGTACCAATGATATGAGCGCCCTTATAATGATAATCCACATATATATATTTAATAAATAATATATAACTGTGGCTGATGCTTCAATTAGATTTGCAAAAATAAACAATTCTTACCTCCCGGACAATTCCTTTGCCCTTTTTGTCGCAGCCTTAACAGCCTTTATTATTGCCGCCCTTACACTGCCATCTTCCAGCTTTTCAAGGCCGGCAATGGTTGTTCCGCCCGGTGATGTTACCATATCCTTCAACTCGCCAAAGTGTTTGCCGCTTTCCATTGCAAGCTTTGCCGAGCCCAGGACAGTCTGCATAGCAAGCAGGTTTGAGGTTTTTCTTGGGAGCCCCACCCCGACACCTGCGTCTGACAATGCCTCGAGTATTAAAAATACATAAGCAGGTCCGCTTCCGCTTAAACCTGTGACAGCATCCATAATCTCTTCATTTTCTATAACCTGAACCTTTCCGACCGCCTCAAAAATTGCCACCGCAATATCCCTGTCTTCTTTTGAAACACCCTCTCCTGGACAAATGGCTATTGCCCCTTCCAGCACAAGGGCAGGTGTGTTTGGCATAATCCTGATAAGCGGCACACTGTGGGGAAGGCACTTGAGTATATAATCCATTGTCACGCCCGCTGCTATTGAGATGAGGAGTTTATCTTTATTCAGATCAGAGCCAATCTCCTGCAGCGCAGCCTTCATATCATTTGGCTTTACCGCAAGTATTATTATATCAGCCCCTTTTGCTACCTCAAAATTTTTACTGAACACCTTCACCTTATAATGCTCTGCAATATGAGCAAGTCTTTCCTCAATTTTATCTGTAACAAGTATCTGTCCGGCGGTTACCTTCTTTGAGGCTAAAAGCCCTTTTATAAGCGCCTCGCCCATAATTCCTGCGCCAATAAAGCCGATAGTTTTTTTTGTAAGCATATATTCACTCCTTAAATATAGGTTAGTTCTTCTCTCTTTGCCTTTCCCCGAATATCGCTGTCCCAACCCTTATTATAGTCGCCCCTTCTTCAATGGCAACCTCAAAATCATGGGACATGCCCATAGAAAGTTCTTTCATAATAACATTAGGGATAGCTTCACGCCTTATCTTTTCTGCCAGCCTTCTTAATTCGGTAAAGTAAGGCCGTGACATTTCAGGGTTTTCAAAAAATGGCGGGATAGCCATTAGTCCTTTTAATGACAGATTTGCAAGTTTTGATATTTCATGGGTCAGATCCAATGCCTCATGCTCAGCAACACCGCCCTTTGTTTTTTCCTTTGATAGGTTTACCTGAATAAGGACACATAGTTTTTTTTCTGCCCTCTTGTTCAACTCCTTTGCTATGCCAATGGAGTCAACACTTTCTATCGTATCAAAAAGCTTCACAACATCCTTTGCCTTATTCTTCTGGAGATGGCCTATGAAATGCCAGTATATATCTTTTTTGCTCCGATGTAAGTCTTTAATCTTTTTCTCTGCCTCCTGAACATAGTTTTCTCCGAATGTGGTAACCCCTGCCTTTACAGCTTCCTGCATTTTTCTTATATCAACAGACTTTGCGGCTGCTAAAATGGTTATCTCTCTCGGATCCCTGCCGGCGCGTCTGGCAGCCTTTTCTACCCGTTCCCTGACCATTGCAATATTTTTTGGAATAATTGACGGCATTTATGCACCTTCACATCACTCTTTTTACAATCCCTGTTTCTTCCAATACTTCTTGAAATTCTTCCATTGGAAGGCCAACCACATTTGTATATGAGCCTTCTATCTTTTCAACCATAAAACCGCCGATACCCTGCACAGCATACGCGCCTGCCTTGCCAAGGGGTTCGCCGGTCTTGAGATAGTCTTCAATTTCTTTGTTAGTCAAGTTTTTTATCTTTACCTTGCTCTCTACAACCCTTTTTACATTCTCGCCTGTAGCGGCGTTAAAAAAGCAGAAGGCTGTTGCGACCTTATGATCCCTGCCGCTTAAGAGGAGAAGCATTTCCTTTGCCTCATGTATATCAGACGGCTTGCCGAGTATGCGGTTATCAATAAATACTATTGTATCTGCTCCGATTATCCAGCCGTTTTTTACCTTTTGGGCAACTGTTTTAGCCTTTTTTTCTGCGAGCCTTAACGTATGTTCCTCTGGCGACTCTCCTTCTTTTATATCTTCGTCAATATCAGCGGGAAATATATCGAATTTCAAGCCGATTTCTTCAAGAAGCTGTTTTCTCCTGGGAGAAGACGAGGCAAGCGCAAGCCTTTTTTCGCTACTCTGCATAATTTTCACGATAATATAGACCGTTTATAGCATATTTAGGCTGGTTATCCAAGAGAAATATCGGATAATAGGAGTTTTTCGGCATGAAGTCCAAAGAAATGCAGCCAGCTCATCTCCCACACTGCCCCTAATAATAAAAGGGTTGCAGCCAGAACAAATAACAGGGCGGCGTCATTTACAGCAGACTTGAATGATAGAAGCCTTGTTTCTTTACCCTTCCATGCAGGGTTTAATATGGCAAGGCCGATGTTTATGCCTGCTGCGGATGAAAAGACATATCCGCCGAATTCCAGAATAAATGTGCCGTAAAAGACCACAAAGTGCAGAGGAGTGGTTGTTGTCCCGTAAAATATTACTCCCACAACCCATGCCCTGAATACTGTTATAATATAAGGAAAAAAGAAGATAATGCCCGGGATTGTGGTTGACAGGAGCGCGCCGACCGTGAGGTTAAACAAAAATGTATACGCTATCTTCAATGGAAGATACGGCGCCAGAGGACCTGTCAGGGGCTTCAGATAGCCCATTTCAGGAAGTTTCTTTAAAAACTCATTTTTAAATTCAACAGCGCCTGGAACGCCTTGAGCTATCATCCACTGGCCAAAAAGCAAAAAGACGATATTTGTGATGATAAGAAATATAATTAGCGTCTTGAGTTCCTTTGTTTTTTGCCATGCCTGAAAATAAATTTCTTTTATCCTTGCCATTTAATCTTCTCTCCTTTGCATCCACTTTCTTGCTATCCGCGCCTCTTCATAACTTACCACACCGTTTGCCTGCTCAACAACAGATTTCAGGCCGAGGTGTTGAGATTTTAAAAACATCTCTTCTATCTCGCGCCTCTTTACAGGCGCAATCAAACGGTCTATGTCAATATCACTGCCTGCCTGAATGAGTTTTTCTATGTGGCTTGCAATGGTTGATGGCGCGAGGCTGCGCTGCGCCGCTATTTGTTCCAGAGATAAGCCTTTTTGGAACAGCCGGTATGTTTCTTCAACAGTCCCCGTGATTGCGGATTTAGGATTGCGGATTTCTGTTTTATATTCCGCATTCCGCTCTCTGCGCTGCGCATTCGGATTTTCGGCAAGGTATTTCGCAGTCTCCTGAATAAACTTATCGCCGTATCGCTCTAACTTCGTATCGCCGACGCCGCTGATCTTTCTCATGTCCGGCGCTGTAGCGGGATAGTATCTGCACATCTCATGCAGGGTTCTGTCCGAGAACACGACAAAGGGCGGAACCCGCTCTTTATCGGCGATCCTCTTTCTCATTATCCGCAGCCTATCAAAGAGTGTTTGGTCATACCCTTCAATCCCGCCCCTTGCCCGCGCCTTTTCTTTTGGCTCGTCACGTTTCAATCCTTCAATCTGCGCCTTGCCGCGCAGGACTGCGTTTGCCTTTTCCGTCAGTTTCAATACCGGATATTTGCCGCTCTCCTGCAGGATTATCTCCTGCGCGAGCAGTTCGTCAACAATGAGCCGCCAGTGCTCTTTGTCCTTATCTTTTCCCACGCCGTAAGTTTTTATGGCATGATGGCCCAAGGCGCGGATCCGTTTTGTGTCCGCGCCGGTCACCACATCAACGATGTGTCCTGCTCCGAACCGCTCCTCTGTTCTGAACATGGCTGACATCACGATCTGCGCATCCCGGGTAATGTCAATCCGCTCGATATTTCCGGTACAAATATCGCAGCTACCGCAATTTTCCGTTGGATACTGTTCGCCGAAATAACCGAGAAGCTGCCTTCGCCTGCACACATTGTGCGACGCAAACCCGACCATCCGGTTCAGATTTTCCATAGCAACAGAGCGCTCCGCGTCGCCCGGTATCTGATCTATGAAATATCTTATCTTGGGAATATCTCCTCTGCCGAAAAAGAGGAGACATTGCGCTGGTTCGCCGTCGCGTCCGGCGCGGCCTGTCTCCTGATAGTAGCCCTCAATGTTTTTGGGAAGGTCTGCGTGGATGACAAACCGCACATTGGATTTGTCAATGCCCATGCCAAAGGCGATGGTCGCCACGATCACCTGCGCCTCGTCACGGTTGAACGCATCCTGATTTTTGTCCCGCACATCCGGAAGAAGCCCAGCGTGATAAGGAAGGGCGCTGATTCCGTTGGCCTTGAGAAAATCCGCAGTCGCCGTAACAGAATCGCGCGTGGTGCGATACACAATGCCGGACTCGTCGGAATGCAATCCGAGGAATTTAAGTATCTGCGATTCCACGTCGGATTTTCTTTCCACCTGATAAAAGAGATTAGGACGATTGAAAGAGGCGCGAACGACAAAAGGTTTTCTGAGGCTGAGCCTTGCGCAGATATCTTCCTGCACCATGGCTGTTGCTGTTGCGGTAAAGGCGGCTATGGGTGTATTGCTAAACACTTTTGGAATAATGGAAAGGCTCAGATAATCAGGCCGGAAGTCATGCCCCCATTCCGAGATGCAGTGCGCCTCGTCTATGGCAAAAAACGAGATGGGCATGGCCTTCAAAGTCTCAAGAAAATTCGGCATGGCGAACCGCTCCGGAGCGATGTAGAGCAGTTCTATCTTTTTATTTTTCAAGTTTCGGTAAACTTCCGAAACCTCGCTGGAATCCAGCGAACTGTTCAGATACGCGGCCGCGATACCGTTTGCCCGCGCAGCGTCAACCTGATCCTTCATCAAAGAGATGAGCGGGCTGATGACGATTGCGGCGCCGGACATGATCTTTGCCGGAAGTTGATAGCAGAGCGATTTGCCGCCGCCGGTCGGCATCACGGCAAACACATCCCTGCCCGCCAGAATGCTTTTGATAATCGCCTCCTGATTCGGCCGGAACGAGCGAAAGCCGAATACGGTTTGAAGGGCGTCTCTTATTGCAGACCCATTATCCATTGGTATTTTTATTGTCCTTTCCCTGTGGTCATTACAGTTTATATCAAAACACGGTTATTGAAACAACCCCGGCCAACATAAATAAGCTTCCGAGCAGCCTCTCTCCTATATCTCTTTCCTTAAATACAATCATGCCGTAAATAACACTAAAGACAAGGCTTGTCCTTTTTACGGATATTACATAGGCGACATCGGCCATGCTGATAGCCATGAAATGCGATAAAATCATAATGGCTGTAAAAAGGCCTATTGTTAGAAATGTTACCGGCCTTGATACCACCTGATGGAGAGTCCCTTTAACACCCACAACCATTGACAGGGCAATGGTCAAAAGCAGTGGGTAAAAAAAGCCAAAAAATATCGGGCTTGAATGCTGGACAGCGATCTTTCCGATGGTGGACGTAATGCTGTATATGACCGCAACAATAATCATCAGCACGGAGCCCCGCTCTTTTGCGATTGCCTTTATTGGGCCTAAAAGACCAAGGTTGCTTGCCTTTGCATTCAACAGATACGCCCCGATTGTAATAAGAAATATGCCAAGAAACCCTGATTTATCAGGCCATTCACCGAGTAGAAAAAATGCAATAACTGTTATGAACACAGGACTTAAGGCCATGAACGGTATAGTAAGGGAAAGGGGAGAGAGTTTTATCGCCTTCACATAGAGTATGAGCGCTGTTATCTCCAACGGCAAAAGGATGAGAACAGAGACCCAGAATGTTTTATCTAAATCGGGTATAGGGATAAAAAAAAGCGCTATTGCAATAAAGGGGAGGGCATAGCCTTCCCTTACCCATGCAATTACATATTCATCGCTCTTTATCATTGCCCTTTTGCTCAAGGCATCGGCGGTTGACAGAGAAAAGGCGGTAATGAGGGCAAACATGATCCAGAGCATGATACCATTCTATAGACTTTGCAGCAGTTGCTCAAGAGGATTAATTTACCCCTCCTTGCTTGCTTTTCATAATGGTTTTGCGTATTATATCCATCTATGTTCAGGCGCATTATATTTTTAACAGCCATTTTTACACCCTTGTTTCCTATCATTGCCGCGCCGGCCTTTGGCGGGAGTTCTATGAATCCAGCAGTGGACAAGGTTGTTATAACAAATAATTCAGATAGTGTTCAGGTGTCTTTTGAGATTAAAAACGCCTTTACAAAGGATATAGAAGAGGGGATTAAAAGCGGGATACCTACGACATTTACCTTCTTTGTAGAGCTTTACCGAAAACAGGGTTTGTGGTTTGATAAAACATTGGCTGGCATGACATTCAGGCATACTGTAAAGTATGATACCTTAAAAGAAGAGTATGAGATTGTGCAGGGAGAAAAACAGAAAAACACCATGCGGATCAAAGAGATTGAGCAGGCAAAGAAAATCATGGCAGGCGGTGATAATATCATCATTAAACCAGCTTCAGCGCTGAAAAAAGGAGAAGGGTATCAGATCAGAATAAAGGCCACACTGGATCCTGTAAACCTTCCATTCCCGCTTAATTATATGCTCTTCTTTGTTTCATTCTGGAATTATGAAACCGGTTGGTATGAAAAGGAGTTTGTAATACAGTAGACAGTAAGCAGTAAGGAGGTAGCCGCAGGCTTTAGCCTGCGAAATTACGCACCCTGAAAGGGTGCGGCTACCTGAGAATCATGACTGAACAACTAATATCCGAAGAGGAACATAAAAGACGCAGACGCGAGTGGTATATCATTGCATCTGTTGCGATTGCTATCATTATATTAACATACATTGAAAGCCACATCGGAGGCGCAGACAGCAGTCTTCCTACAGCCACTAATGTAATTGTTTTCGGCCTCATCAATGTAAACATAATTCTCTTAATCCTGCTTGTCTTTCTAATCTTAAGAAATTTTGTAAAACTCATTTTTGAAAGACGAAGCAAGATTATTGGCTCGCGGCTTCGCACAAGACTCATCGTTACATTTGTAGGACTTTCTATTATTCCAACCTTCCTTTTATTTTTCGTGGTTATTGGATTTATAAACAAAAGCATTGAGGGTTGGTTTGGCATTAAGGTGGAAGACTCTTTGCGGGAATCTCTGGAACTCGGACAAAACTACTATAAAGACACATCCGATAATATGGTTGTATATGCTAATCAGATAAGGTCAAAACTCTCCTCTGATGGATTAACTCAGGATGAGGATAAACTACGGTCATACCTTGAAACAAAAATGGCAGAGGCAGGTATAAGCAGCATAGAGGTTTTTTCCGCAGATAAACAGAGGATTGGCTATACGCTGGCAAACCATGTGACGCAGAATATGGTTCCGGATATACCTATAGAGTTAATTTCAGACGCCTTCAAGGGTAATGCGGCAAATTTTATACAAACCTTTGAAAAGGGGGATGTGGCAAGAGGCGTTTCTCCAGCCTTTTCCTCTGACCGCAAGGTCGTAATCGGGGTTGTAGTTGTAAGCCATTATGTGTCCAGGAGCCTCATTGCCAAGATGAAGGGAATCTCCACTGCATTTGAGAGCTACAGGCAGTTGAAGATATTAAAAACGCCGCTTAAGGCCAGTTATTTTACAACGCTTCTAATTATAACTCTGGTAATAGTGTTTTTTGCAATATGGATAGGCAGATATATGGCAAAGGAGATAACAGTCCCTATCCAGCAGCTTGCATACGGGACAAATGAGATTGCAAACGGCAACCTTGATTATCGCATATCTATAGAGGCAAAGGATGAGATTGGGGTTTTGGTAAACTCATTTAATAAAATGACCGGAGATTTAAAGGCAACCAAGAACAGGATAGAAGAGGCAAATATAGACCTCAAAAAAACAAACACGGAGCTGGAGCAGAGAAGGAGATACATGGAAATAGTTCTTGGTAATGTGGCTGCGGGTGTTATCTCGCTTGACAAGGACGGAAAGATAACTACAATAAACAGGGTTGCAGAAGATCTCCTTGGGCTGGCTCCTGGAAGGGCTTTAGAAAAAACTTACAGGGATATATTGAAACCAAAGGATGAAGGCTTCCTGAACGGAATGATAGCTGAGATGAAGGACAGAGGCGCAGATAACCTGGAAAGGCAGATACAGATAGACTTAAAAGGCAAGGCCGTACCTGTTCTTCTTAATCTTACGATGCTTAAGGATGACAACGGCAATTATCTCGGCATGGTGGCTGTGCTTGAGGATTTAAGCCATCTCCTTAAGACCCAACGTATGATGGCATGGAAGGAGGTTGCCCAGAGGATAGCGCATGAGGTGAAAAATCCTCTTACACCAATACAGCTTTCTGCGCAGAGATTGAGCAAAAAATACAGAGACAGATTTTCCGGAGAAGAAGGCCATGTCTTTGACGAATGCACCAAAACCATAATCAGACAGGTGGATGAATTAAAGACCCTTGTGAATGAATTCTCAAATTTTGCAAGGATGCCGTCTGCCAATCCGGCGCCGAATAATATAAATGAGATTATAAAAGAGGTTGCGGCCCTTTATCATGGCATGCCGAAAGGCATATCGTTTAGTTTAAATCTGGATGAAAAGCTTCCAATGCTGGATGTAGACCGGGACCAAATAAAAAGAGTCATCATAAACCTTCTGGATAATTCTATTGTGTCTATTGAGGGGAACGGTATGATTATACTGGAAACCTTTTACGATAAGGAATATAAGATTGCGAGGATTGAGGTGGCTGACACAGGCTGCGGGATACCGGAAGAAGATAAGCCCAGACTCTTTGAGCCATATTTTTCCACAAAGAAGTCAGGAAACGGCGGGCTTGGCCTTGCCATTGTAAGCGACATAATTGCCGATCACAGAGGCTATATAAGGGTAAAGGATAATGTCCCGGCGGGAACCCGTTTTGTAATAGAACTTCCGGTAAAGGGAGGCAGGGCTTAAGCCCGAACTTACTTAACATGAAGAGAGTAAAGAAAATAATGGTTGTGGATGATGAGGAAAGCATCAGGCAATCTCTCTCTGATGTTCTGAGAGATGAAGGGTTTGATGTAATATTGGCCGGCGACGGACATAAGGCATTAAAGATGTTGAATTCAAACCGGCCTGATTTGGTGATCCTTGATATATGGATGCCTGTAATGGACGGCACAGAGGTTTTAAAAGAAATAAAGGCAAGACAACCGGACCTTCAGGTGATAATGATATCCGGCCATGGAAATATTGAGGCGGCTGTAAAGACCATAAAGCTCGGCGCATATGATTATATAGAAAAGCCGCTTTCTCTGGAAGCCGTGCTTTTAACTGTAAAGAGGGCATTGAATGAGGGGGGTAAGGAGAGTTCGGAGTTTGGAGTTCCGGTCTCCAGCGAAGCGGGCGCGGAATTAAAATCTCAAATTCCAAATCATAGGTTTGAGGCAAAGAAAGGGCAGGCCGGCAGAATGCAGCGGACAATAAAAACGAGCATTGTCCTTGGCGGTCAGGGGCTTCACTCCGGCGGAAAGACAGGGGTTATCCTTTCTCCGCTCCCTCCCAACAGCGGTATTGTATTTACAAGCCTTTCATCAGAAGAGATGATACCCGCGCACCTTGATTATGTTTCTTCCACAGATTATGCCACTACCTTGAAGAGAGGACACGCCTCTATCATGACCATTGAGCATCTTATGGCTGTCCTGCATATATATAAAATAACCAATCTCCTGATAAAGATAGGGAGCGAGGTGCCTATAATGGACGGCTCTGCCATGGATTTCTGCCAGATGATAGAAGACAGCGGCGCTCTGGAACAGGGAGAGCCGGTAGACGATATTGTAATAGACAATACTTATTCAATCGGGAATCCTGCTAATGGGAGATATATATCCATTGAACCTTCACCCAATCTTACAATCCGGTATTCAATGGATTATCCGCCTCCGATTGGAAAACAAGAGGCGAATTTTATTCTTGACGATCCTGAGGTTTTCAGGAAAGAGATAGCCCCTGCCAGAACCTACGGCTTTGTTAAGGATTACGGCAAATTGCAAGAGATGGGTCTGGCAAAAGGGGGCAGGCTTTCCAATGTGGTGCTGGTGGGCGAAGACAGGGTAATCAATACAGCGCTTAGATTTCCCAATGAGTTTGCCAGACACAAGATACTTGATATTACCGGAGACCTCTATCTTTTGGGGAGGCCGATAAAGGGCAAGGTTACAGCAAGGATGACGGGACATACAGAAAATATCTTGCTCTTGAGGAAAATAGCGGAATGCAAGACAGCCGCTACACAAAAATAGAGGCAAAGCCGCCACCTCCCTTGAGCTTTTTTGGTAAAATGGAACGTCCTTTAAGGCTGAGGCAATGACAGACGCAGACAAAATAAATATTTTTGTCCATGAAGGCGAAGGGCTTACCGTTGAGTTTAAGGAACATTTTACTGCCCGGATTGATGAGGATATCGTTGCATTTGCAAACACAAAAGGCGGGACAATCCTGCTCGGTGTCAGAGACGACCGCACAATAGCAGGGGAGAAACTAACCAATGACCTCAAAGCCCGCATCAATTCTATTGCAAGAAACTGCGCCCCACCTATACAGACAAAGATTAAACACATTCAAAACATCGTAGCAATAGAAGTGCCGCTTAATCCAGTTTAATGAAGCTGTTGCTTTTTTAAAGAAACATTTGAACGTCCGCAGTGAAATTCGGGGTTTTGAGCGTTCTGATATTTATGAGATACCTTTGGACGCCTTAAGGGAAGCAATTGTTAATGCTATAGTCCACAGGAATTATACTATTAGCGGAACAAGTATTTATGTAAGAATTTACGATGACCGCGTGGAGATAGAAAACCCAGGAGGACTTCCTGACGGAATTACAAAACTGGATTTTGCCAAGTCCTCTGTAAGGAGAAATCCGATTATTGCTGATATGTTCCATCGTATGGGTAAAGTTGAGCGCATGGGTTCCGGTATCGAGCGCATGAGGGACCTTATGCGCGAGGCTGGGCTGAAAGAGCCAGTATTTGAAATGGATGCATTCTTTCGGGTCGCTTTTTATCGTGATCCGCGTTATTCCCTTAAAGCGGATAGAGAAACCGGAGAGAAAACTACCCAGAAAAAGTTGGGTGAAAGGTTGGGTGATAAGTTGGGTGAAAGGTTGGGTAAAAATGAAATGAAGATTTTAGATATTATAAATCAAAATAAATTTATTACAATCCCAAAACTCTCAAAATCGCTTAAGATTAGCACAACTGCTGTAGAAAATAATATTGCAAAACTAAAAGCAAAGAAGGTGTTAAAACGTATCGGGTCCGATAAGGGCGGTCATTGGGAGATAGTGAATGGCTAAATTTCAAAAACTTGAACTCACATGGATAGGCAAAGAAAATCAGCCGAGGCTTGAGCCGAGGATATTGATTGAAGATGCGGAGAGGTCTTACGGACACACCCCTGCCCCTCTCAAGAGGGGATTAAAAAGTCCCCTCCTCGGAGGGGAAACAGGGGTGGGTAATATGCTTATCCACGGCGACAACCTTCTTGCGCTCAAAGCCCTTGAGCAGGACTTTGCAGGGAAAATCAAGTGCATCTATATTGACCCGCCGTACAATACTGGAAATGCCTTTGAACATTATGATGACGGGCTGGAGCATTCAATATGGCTGAGCCTCATAAAGCCACGGATTGAACTTTTGCACAGGCTTTTGAGCAATGACGGCTCTATATGGATTTCTATTGATGATGATGAAAGCCATTATCTGAAGGTGCTGTGTGATGAGATTTTCGGGAGGAAGAATTTTGTTGCAAACGTGGTTTGGCAGAAAAAATCATCTCCATCAAATGATGCCAAATGGATTTCTGATAATCACGACCATATTTTGGTATTTGCAAAAGACAAAAATATCTGGCGACCAAACAAGCTGGAAAGAACACAATCACATAACGCTATTTATAAAAACTCCGATCAGTATGATGGGGTTGACAATAAAAGCAATTTCTATGGGCGAGGGCCTTGGTTTCCTGGCGATATGACGGTTAAAACAATTACTGAAAACGCTTTGTACGAAATTACTACTCCTTCCGGCAGAAAGGTCAAACCTGGACTTCCCCCGAATTTAAGGACACTAAGTTAGGTTAGGCTACCATAGATTCGAGCTCATAAGATACTGGAGAAAGATACCCCAGTGTTGAGTGACGTCTCTTTCGATTATAGAATATTTCAATATAATTAAAAATACT